>CAZFMS010000029.1:0-22945 GCA_964520125.1 uncultured Planctomycetaceae bacterium | reverse complement strand
AAACGCGCCCATAAGTACCGAAATACCATCGCCGCTTAGTTCACGGCGTTGCCCGGAGGGGCGGAGGTTCCAGCCGGACCACTAGGTCTCTGCTCCTGCCAGCTTCACCGGGAGCAACACCCGTGTAAAATCCCCGTTCAGCGGACCCTCGCGCCACGAGTCTCGCTCCTTTGCCTCTGTGTTCCACGAATCGTATGGTTCATGAACAGCTCCCGAAGGCAAACCAGCCGCAAGGCTGGGACGCAAAGCGTTGAGTCCGTGGCCGGTGCCGCGGATTGTCGCGTTGCCCAAACGGACATGTGGTTCCGCTTGGAGGCGAGCATGGACGGTATAGGAGCACAACATGTCCCCATGTCCTGCCCACGTCTGCCACCGACGTGGTATGACGCTGGTCGCCTTCTTGGCGGCCATGCCTGTTCTGCTCGGGTTTGCGGCACTGGCCATCGACGTCTGCCAGCTCCACACCGTCAAGGCCGAGCTTCAGAATGCCGCCGACGCCGCCGCCCTAGCCGGGGTATCGGTCTATCTGACCGATGCGGGTCTGTCCCAGAACGTCGCCGATCTCAATGACCTGGTCCGTCCCCGGGCCCAGTACTTCTCCCTGCAAAACCAGACGCTCAGCTCGGGAACGATTCTCGATGTAGCCGACGTGGTGATTGGAACGCAGTCCCTCACTGATTCACTGGCCGCCTTCGACACCTCGGGCAGCGAGCGTTACAACGCCGTGCAGGTCACCGTCCGGCGCACCGCGGACGGCCCCAACGGGGCAGTGCCCCTGTTCTTCGCCCACATCCTGGGGATGGGCCAGGCCTCCGTGACCGCCACCTCAATCGCCGCCATTGACGATCGGTTGGCCGGCGTGCGGACGGAGGAGATCGACAACATCCCGTTCCTCCCGATCACCGTCGACTTGGCCGCGCATGATGCCCTGCTCGCCGGCGGCGGCGACAACTACTCGTACAGCGACAGCGTGCTGCCCAACGGCGACGGCATCAGCGAAGCCACCATTTTTCCGGATGACGGCGGGGTCCCCGGCAACTTCGGCCTACTGGAGTTCGGGGCCGAGAGCACCAGTGACTTGCAAGTCTTGGTCAGCGATGGGGTCTCGACCGCGGCCCTGGAGGCGGAGGTCGGCACCTCCGAACTCACCTACTTCGACGCAGAAGGAAACCCGACTACTTACGACATGGCCGGGCTGCCGGGCTTCCGAGAAGCCCTGGAGGGTGCATTTGCCGGCCACACCGGCAACATCGTCGCGTTCTTCGTTCACGACGCCGTGTCCGGATCGGGTAATAATTCCGTTTACCAGAACGCGGGCATCCGTTTCGGTCGCATAATGTACGTCGACCTGGATGACGTGGGCGTGGTGATTCAGCCGGTCACGTATACCGGTCCCGCCGTAACCATCAACGAACACGGCTCTTCCACGAATGGTCAGTTCGGACGGGTCTTGTTGGCCGGTTGACTGGACCAGCTGACCAGGGTTCGCCTCAGGCCGAACCGTACATCCCCCGGGTGAATCCCTTCTCGCCGTGAGTCCGAACTGAGCGGAGTACGTACTCACATCTCTGCGGGCCGGGCATCTCCAGTGAAGGCACCGCCTCCCGCAGCGAAGCCATACTGAGTCTTGTTGGGCGCTGATCTATCGGTGACTCGAAGCCCGGGGGCCACCGGCAGAGATTCGGGCACCCGGCCGACAGCATTGACAGACCCAACCACTTATTCCAGAACAATTCACCATGGCGGCCGTCACCCTCGACGGCCCTGGCCGGGCACTGAAAGTCGAGGTATGCTGAGAGGGACCAGGGTGCCTACTCTCGGCAGGCCGCGGCGGACTACGCACATTCGATAGAGCCGGGGGACGCACCGAGTACCGTTCCAGCTTGGAGCGACATTGAACATAATGCCATACGTGAGACCGTGGTGACCATTCCGTCCTTCCAACAGAGCGTATCCGCCGCCCCGGCTCCGGGGTCATCCGACCTGCGGGTGCTCTACGTGACCGGCCGAGGCGACGCCCCTTACCGATATCGTTGCCTGCATCCGGCTCTGCAGTTGCGGGCCGAGGGAGTGGCCTGTGACATCCTGCACATTTGCGACCGGCGTCTTGCCCGGAGATTGCCCTGCTACTCGGTGGTCGTGTTGTTTCGGATGCCCTGGTCGACCGAAGTGGAAGAACTGGTGGACCAGGCCCGCCGGGGCGGCGCCGTCCTGGTGTTCGACATCGACGACCTGATATTCGATCCGGAGCTGGCCGAGCAGATGCCTTTCTGGGCTCAGGCCTCCCGGTTGACCCGCTTGCAGTATCGGGGTTTGTCTCTACGGCTGCGTCGCACACTGGAGGCCTGTGACGTGTTCATTGGGGCCACCCCCGCTCTGGCCCGGGCGGCCGAGGGCCTGGGCCAGCGCGCTTTCGTCTATCCCAATCTACTGCACCCCGGGCTGGTGGCGGCCTCGCGGCGGATTCGCACCCTCCGAGCCGCCCGACCACCTGGCCCGGTCGTCGGCTACATGAGCGGGTCGATGACCCACAACGAGGACTTCGCCCGGGTGGCACCAATCCTGGGCGAGATCATGTCTCGTCGGCCGGAGGTCAATCTCCTGGTCGGCGGTTTTCTGGAGATCGACGGCCGGCTGAGACCCTACGCCGATCGCATAATCAAGCTGCCGTTCCAGGACTGGCGGGTCCAGCCCTGGTCGATGTGTCTGGTGCGCCTGAACCTTGCTCCGCTGTCAGTGGTCAACGACTTCACCGACGGCAAGAGCGCCCTCAAGTTTTTCGAAGCGGCTGCGGTCGGGGTGCCCACGGTGGCCACGCCGACGGAGTCTTTTAGGGCAGCCATCAAACACGGGGTCAACGGCTATCTGGCCGAGGACCCCGAAGAGTGGCGGGAGGCCATCACCGCCGGCCTGGATGATCCGGTCTCCAAGCGGATCGGCAGTGCCGCCGCGGACACGGCCCTGGCCGAGCATTCGCCGGCCGGCCAGCGATTTAGATTGCGCGATTTACTGCAGTCGATCAACGGTCGGGCGGCGAAGCACTTTGACGGATGGCTCCCGATTCCCCCGGACCACCCCGATCCTGCGGTAGCCCCGGGAGCGGCCCGGCGAATGCTCTCTCGGGCGGCCCGGCTTCGGGCGTTGGTCGGCCTGATCCGGCGGATGGGCGATCCTGTTTCGCTGAGTCGGCCGGACTTGAGCGAACGAGAGACCGACAAGTGCAGTCACGTCGAGGCCGACCCGCCTGGTGCAGTATTTGAAGACCGGGCTCCCCAAGCGTGGTCCGCAAATGCCGAGCAACCTCGAGATAGCGGGGCGGCGGAACTCATCGTCTTGAGCGGATCGCAACCCTTGGGCCTGTGGCGTGAGGAGGGGGTGTTCCTTCGTGTCCAACGCGGCAACGGCGAATCGTGGTGGCGATGCCGTGATCACCGGGCGGCACTGGTGAGCCCCGAGCTGGAGATAATACCCGCATCGTATTCCGCGATACTGGTATCCCTGGCCGTTGACACCCACGAATCCGAAGGCTACGGCAGGATCGCCTGGCGAACGGCTTCGGGCGGCTTTCGGGAGAAGGCGAACGTGCAGTTCCCGTTGATCTGTGACGGCCAGTTGCACCGCTATCTGGTTCGCCTGCCCCGGAAGGCATGGTCACAGTGCGAAGGGCCGATCCGCCAATTGCGCTGGCACCCTTTCAGCACCTCCTGCACTTTTCGACCGGGGCAGATCATGCTGCTGGCCGATTGGCCGGCCGATCGCGGAGAGGTAGAGGCCGGGCGGGGGGAAGCATGAGTACCGCGGCGCTGTCATCCCGCACTAGAGCCGGCGTGGATGTGGTCATTCCCATCTATAACGCCCGCCGGGACGTGGAGCGGTGCCTGGAGAGCGTTCTGCGGCATGCCACCGGAGACTGGCGGCTGATCCTGGTGAACGACGCCAGCACGGACGCGGCCCTGGTCGATCTATTGGAGCGGACCTCGCGGGAGAACTCCTCAGTCTTGCTGTTGCACAACCGAGAGAACCGCGGCTTCGTAGTCACCGCCAACCGGGGGATGCGTCAGGCCCAGGGGCGTGACGTCGTGCTCCTGAACAGTGATACGATCGTCACCGCGGGGTTCATAGATCTGTTGCTGGCCTGCGCGCACGCGGATGACAACACGGCAATCGTTTCGCCGTTCACCAATAACGGGACCATCTGCAGCATACCGGAATTCTTGCGCGACAATGAGTTGCCCGCGGACATGAGCATCCATGAATATGCCGGCCTGATTACCGGCATCAGCCTGCATCGCCGCCCGGAGCTGGTAACCGCCGTGGGGTTCTGCATGTACATTCGCGCCGCGGTTTTCGAGGAGATCGGCTACTTCGATGAAGAGCACTTCGGGCGGGGGTTCGGCGAGGAGAACGACTTCTGCGAGCGGGCCAAGGCCGCCGGTTTCACCATCAGGCTCTGCGACGATCTCTTTATCGCCCACATGGGCAAGGCCTCGTTCGGCCAGGAGGGGCGGGACCTCGAAAGAACAAACAGCAAGACGATGAATCGGCTGCATCCGCGCTATTTCGCCGACGTAGCCGAGTTCTGTCAGCGCAATCCGCTACGCGAGCTGCACGCCAACGTGGAATTTCACCTGGGACGACGCAAGGGACGGCGGTATCCGGCGATGATGTTCGTCCTGCATGCTTCGGTCTTCGCCGATCCCATGGGCGGCACCGAGCAAGTGGTGCGCAAGCTGGTGGAGAACCTGGCCCTGCCTCGTGCGGTAGTCGCGTTTCCCGAAGAAGACCACATCACGGTCGTCGAAGTGCTGCAAGGCGACCTGGCGTCGGCCCGGCACTATCGCTTTCCCGTTGGCGAACGGATCGCGTTCTTTCAACGGCGCGACCAGACCATGGAGGCCGCCTTCGGGCGGATCGTGGACCTGTTCGATGTCGGCGTAGTCCACATCCATCACTTGATCCGTTGGCCGATCGGCGTGTGGCGGGTGTTGACCGACCGCGGCATTCCCTACTTCTTCACACTCCACGACTATTACTGCCGGTGCCCGAGCTGGAACATGCTCGACCGACGCACCGGCCGGCGGTGTGATTGTCCGGACACCGATGCCGCTACGGTTCGAGACTGCATCGGCGCCCAATTCGCAGCCTTGAACATGGCCGCACCGCCCGACGCGATGGAGCTGCGTCGAGAACACCAGGCGGAGTTCCGAGCGTTGCTGAGTGGGGCCCAGGCGCTGATCGCACCGTCGAAGGCGGCCTATGAGATCGTGCGCCGGCAGTACGGCCTGAAACCAGGGGCGGTGTGCATCATCGGTCATGGTTATGATGCCGAACGACCGGCCGAACGACCGGCCGAAGGGACCCATTCGGACCGAAGTTCCCACAACGGATCTGAGCAGCGCTTGCGGGTGGCCCTGCTCGGGCAGGTGGCCTATCCGGCAAAGGGGGCGGAGGCGTATTCCGAGTTGATGGAACGAACGCGATCCTTGCCGATAGAGTGGCACGTGTTCGGCGACACCACGGTCTACGGCTACGAACAACTTCTCGTGCGGATGGGCTTGGGCGATCGGCTGCACCTTCACGGAGCCTATCGGCAGGAAGAGATAATCGGCCTGCTCTCCAGGCAGGCCATCGACCTGAGCGTGTTACTGCCGACCTGCGACGAGACCTTCTGCTTTACTCTGAGCGAGTCTCTGTTGGCCGGGGTGCCGGCGATGGTCTCGAACGTCGGGGCCCTGCCCGAGCGGGTCACCGACAGCGGGGCAGGCATCGTAGTGAGCAGCACGCAAGAGGCGTTCGAGGCCCTCGGCCGCCTGGTCGAGGACCGGGGGCAGCTTCGCTCGCTGAAGGACAAGGCGGCTCGATTTCGACACTCCACTCTGAAGGAGAACGCCGAGCGACATCGACGGGCCTACGGGGGCTGCTGGGAATCTGTTACGACTCCTCGGCAGACGGGGAGTATCACTGACGCGGAGGGGGAGCTTTTTCGGATCCACTATCAAACCATGCAGTCCGGGCAGAGCGTCGGTTCCGACCATGCGCCGAGCTACCATTCAAGTTGGTGGTACCCGTACTACCTGCGCGTCAAGCCGCTTGTTCCGCCGGCTTGTCGCGGGCTGGCCAAGCGCGCGTACCTGAGCATCCGGCGGCATGATTCCTGAAGGGTGACCGGCATGGGCCGCCGAAACGACGCCAACCAACCCCCGGTCAAGAGATGGTGGAGCCGGGCGCTGCTGCTGATGGTGGTGGCCGCCGGGCTGCACATCGCCGTCCTGGCCCGCGAGACCGGGCGAATGGGAGGCCAAGATGGACTGGGCACCCTGCGCTTACCCGACGAGGGGAACTATTACATCCACTGTGCCGACCTGGCTGCGGAGCACGGCTGGGCCTTCTTGAAGAGCGAAGACTCGCTGCGCTCCGGGCCGCTGGTGTGGATGTGGCTGCTGCTCTGGGGGCGGAATGTCGCGGCCTGCCGGTTGGCCAACATAGCATTGGTCCTGATCGGCTCTCTGTTGGTCTCGCTGGTGGCCCGTCGTCGTTTTGGCGACCGAAAGGCGTTGCTGGCGTTCTTCCTTTGCGCCTGCGGGTTTCAGATCGTCCTGTTCAGTGGGACCGTTCTGTCCGAGCCGCTGGCCTTCTTCTTCGTCTGCTTGTGGTTGTGGGCGATTCATCGGGCGATGCTCGGGGGCCGGATGGGCTTCATTGTCCTGGCCGGCGTGTCTTGCGGCCTGGCGGCGCTGGCCCGGCCCGCCCTGCTGTTGCTGCCGGCAGCATTGATCGGCGCATGGGGGCTGGCCCGGCTGCTGCGATTGCGGTTGGATGGACAGTGCCGGGCGGTTCTCAGTTGGCGGCGGCTGGCCGTGCTGCTGGTCTGTCACGTGGTTCTGGTGGCCCCGTGGATGGCCAAGAATCTCCACTATCTAGGCGTCGCCCGGCTGGCCAACGGCTTCGGGGCGGTGCTCTACCTCGGCAGCGATCTCCGGCTCGACGGAAACGAACCCGTGTTCTCCGGCATGCAATGGCCGACCAACCAGATCACCGGGCCGTACAGCCACATGCAGATCGAAGGTGATCGCCGGTTGGCCGAGGCCGCCGTAAGCAACATCCGCCGCCATCCCCTCGCCTGGGCCCGACTCGGCCTCGTTAAAGTGGGCCGTACCCTGATCGGCGGGCCGGACTGGCACTTCTTCCCCGGCGACCACTACGGGTCCAAGCGCAACATCGAAGGCCGGGGGCCAACGACCATTGTCTTCCTTTGGTGGACGGTGGCCGGAACGGTGGTGACCGTCTTCGGGCTCGCCGGGCTGGGCCTGATGTGGCGCGGGCAGCAAGGTCTGGCGGTGGCCGGTCTGGTGCTGGTGGCCTACCTGGTCACGCTTCACTCGATCACCTATGCGCTGCCGCGGTTCGCCGTGCCGTTTTACCCGGCCCTGGTGCTGGGCCTGTGCGGCTATTTCGCACGGCGGCGAAGTCGCGTCCTCACGGTGCTGCTGATCGTTGTGTCGGCGGCGATCCCCTCCTACCTGGCGCTTTACCATCGCTACCGGCCGCGGTGCATCGTGGCTCCGGACAAGCTCGAGTACTTCACCATCGATCAGCATTGGGAGGTGACGGGAGACGGACCCGGACCGATCGTCCTGGAAGCGGGCGGTCTCCTTGCGGCCTTCAACTCGTGCATCTTCGTCGAGGCCGCCGTCGATCAGGGCCCCGGCCAGGGCAACTTCTTCGGCACCTTGCAATTGCGTGAGCAAGGAGCGAACTCGTTCAACGAATCAGCGGGCATCGGGTTTCGGGTGATCGCCGACGGTCGCCGGCGGACATATCGGATCTGCGTCGAGCTGCAGGAGGCCTGGCGGGCCAAGCGCTGGGACGCGGTGAAGTGGACGATCACCCCTGCGGGAACGACGATCGTCGGGGACGCCCGGATCACGCTGGCACACTAACCGAAGCCAGGGGCCCTCCGTCCCCGTAAGGGTCGGGCGCACCGGGCACCAGGCGGGGTCGACTTGACAGTCGGCCCGCGGCAAGGTGACAATACCTGCCCATGCAGGTCGCGAGCCGCGGCCTGCCGATTCCGTTTTGGCGAACGGCCCAGACGGCCCGGGCCTCACCATGAGGGTGGCATGGCGCAGGCAGACGCAAACCCCAGTGACGGCGGACCGGTCCGGCGGCCTCTCGAGGGAGGAAGTCGGCTGACCAGTCGAGAGAACATCGGCCCTCCCCTGGCCGAGTACCGTGCTGATCCATCGCCCCCGGTCCGCGCCGAGGAGATGGGCGCGGATCAGGAACCCATCGGGCAACGCCTCCAGGAGGCGACCGACGAGTTGCTGGAAATGGAGTTGGAATGTGTGGCGGTGTGGGGTGAGAACGAACGGCTGAAGACCGAGCTGTCCAATCTGCGGTATGCCCTCGAGAGGCTCGAGCTGGAACTGGCCGGCGCTCGTCATCTCATCCAGGCCATGGAGGCGACGCGCGGATGGCGGCTGCTGACGTTCTTGCGGCGCTGCCGGAATGCGGTGCGGCGCTGGATCCCCGGTCATGACCGCCGATTGGTAAACCGTGCCGCCGCCGCATACCGGGTGTTGGACGAGGGGCAAGCCAAGGTATTTCGGGAGCAGACCAGGCTGTAGGGGCTGGCGGCAAGAGGGCGAGCAGTCGTGTGTGGTATTGCCGGCATCCTAAACGCGGACCGCGGTCGGCACGTCTCGCCAGGTGTCTTGGACCGCATGGTCGATGCCCTGACCCATCGCGGGCCCGATGATCGGGGATGCCGCGTGGACGGGGCGGTCGGTCTGGGCATGCGCCGGCTGAGCATCATCGACGTCGAGGGCGGGCATCAGCCGATGTCCACCAGCGACGGCGAGATCCACGTCGTTTACAACGGCGAGTGCTATAACCATCAAGACCTGCGCCAACAGCTCCAGGACCAGGGGCATCGGTTCCGGACGCGGTGCGATACCGAAGTCGTGTTGCTCGGCTTTCGCCAATGGGGGATCCGCGGGCTGTGCGAGCGGCTCAACGGCATCTATGCGTTTTGCATATGGGATTCGCGAAACCGCAAGGCCTATCTCTGCCGCGACCGGCTCGGCGTCAAACCGCTGTACTACGTCGATCGCCACCGGCGTTTTGCCTTCTCCTCCGAGGTTCGCTCACTCGCTTTGAGCGGGCTGGTGCGGGCCAAGATCGACGAGACCGCCCTGCTGGGCTACCTGACTTATCAGTTCACCCCGACCGATCAGACCCTCGTCGCCGGCATGAGCAAGCTCCCTCCGGGACACTTCCTGGCATGGGACTCCGGCAAGGTCACCATCGAACGCTACTGGGATTTCCCCAATTGCGGCGAGGACCATAGCGCGGACCGCAGGGAACGCAGCGAGGCCCTCCGCGAACTGCTGTGGGACACTATCAAGCGGCAGATGATGAGCGACGTACCCATCGGCTGCTTCCTGAGCGGCGGGCTCGATTCGACGATCATCGCCTGCATGATGGCCAAGCTGTCCAACCACCCGCTGCGCACCTTCTCCATCGCCTTCCCCGGGAGCCCGGACTGCGACGAATCAGAGTACTTCGAACGCCAGGCCCGGGAACTGAATTCGCAGCATCAGACCATCGACTTCTCCGACCAGGAGATACTCGCCCGGCTGGAGGAATTCACCTGGGCAATGGACGAGCCGGTGGCCGACCCGGCCATGCTGCCCACCTATCTGCTTTCTCAGGCCGCCGCCCGAGAGGTCAAGGTGGTCCTGACCGGCGAGGGGGCGGATGAGGTCTTCGCCGGGTATCCCTACTACCGGCCGTTCGTCTTGCCAGGACCACCACTGACCCAGTATCAGAAGGCTGATCGGGTCTTGGGATGGGCGTCTTTCACCAAGGCGCTGAGCGATCGGGTGGGCAGGTACATCCCCGGCCCCAGGAATGACGTGCTCAGCCGGATCTCGAACTTTCCCTACGCCCTCGATCCGCGGTTCATCTGGAACCTCCTGCACGAGGATCGGCGCCCGGAAGTGGACTGCGTTGAACAATTCGCCGACCGGCTGGAGCGCTCGGCCATCGCCGATCTGACCGAGGCCTCGCCGTTGCAGGCCGCCCTGGCCGTGGACACCAAGGTCTGGCTGGCCAACGATCTGATGCCCAAACTCGACAAGATGACCATGGCCCATTCGCTGGAAGGCCGGGTCCCGTTCCTCGATCACCGGATCGTCGAGTTCGCCCATGCCCTGCCCGGCCGGTTCAAGGTGGGGCCCGAACACGGCAAGATGATCCTGCGCGATGCGGTTCGGGGGATAATCCCCGACCGGATGCTGAACCGGGTCAAGCATGGATTCAATGTGCCCCTCTATCAGTGGTTCCGCGGCCCCCTGCGGGAGTTCGTCCGGGAGACCGTGCTGGGGACCACCTTGGCCGACACGGGACTGTTCGATCGCCCGTCTCTGGAGGCCCTGGTAGTAGCCCACCTGGACCTCGACGTGAACTTCGCCAGGCCGCTGTGGCAGTTGATCTGTCTGAGCTGCTGGTATCAACGGCTGAAGCGAGAACTGTCGTTCTGCGAGGACCGCGAAGATCGCCCGCTGTTGCATCTTCCGGATGTGGCCCAGGCCCCCACCCTGTCCACCGTGGGTGAGGATGCCGGGCCCGCGGCTGGCACGCGCGTCCCCGACGACACGGTCCTCGGCCGGTGCGACATCGTGGTTCCGGTCTTTGAAGGCGTGCATTACGTGCGCGATCTGCTCCGCAGCCTGCGGGCCAGTACGCGCTATCCATATCGGGTGATCCTGATCGACGACTCGGCCAACGAATCGACCTACCGCGAGTTGGAACACTTGGTGGAGGGGGAGGACCGGCTCGAACTACACCGCAACCAGGCGAACATGGGCTTCGTCGTCACCTCCAATCGCGGCCTGGCCATGAGCCGCGCCCAATACATCTGCCTGATGAACACCGACACCATGGTCACCCCGGGATGGCTGACCAAGATGGTACGTTGCGCCGAGAGTGATCCGCGCATCGCCATCGTCAATCCGCTGAGCAACTCGTGTGTGAACCTGTCGGTGCCGATGGCTCCCGGCCTGAACCTGAACACCATGGCCATCCAGGTGGGGCGGCGGTCCAAGCGGCGATATCCCGACATCACGACCGCCGTAGGCTTCTGCATGCTGATCAAGCGGCAGCACCTCGACTGGCTGGGGGCGTTCGATGAGGTTTATGGCCATGGTTACTGCGAAGAATCCGACATGTGCATGCGCTACACCGAGGCCGGTCTCCGGGTGGTGGCGGCAGACGACGCGTTCGTCTATCACAAGGGCTGTGGCTCGTTTGGAACCTGGGTTGATCGCTATAAGGTGAATCGCCGGATATTCGACGCCCGCTGGGAGTACGCCTACCAGCGGGATTATCGCAACTACCTGCGGCGCAATCCGTTGCAGTACATGCGTGATTCTCTGCTGCGGTTCACCATCGCCAAGCCGGATTGGTCTCGCCTGGCGAGATCCTTGGTGGAGCGCAGAATGCCGGGAGTGACCGAAGCAGGCCATGATGTCCCCGTCTCCCCAGAGCTGACCGGGCGTGACGGCTGCTCGGACCACGAACGGCCGGCCGGCGGACGCAGCCCGGTCGACGCGGCCCGTCGGGCCCTGAGCCGCCCGCGCACCAAACTGGACCCGACCCGACGTGAGGTTCGATATCCGACCAGGGCGAGTATCGGCCGGTTGCCGAAGACCGACGGCCTGCGCATCACCTTCTTGATCGCCAAGTACATGCCGGTCTGTGGCGGGATTATCTCCGTGGTTCAGCTGGCCCGTGAGCTGCTCCTGGCGGGACACGACGTGAAGTTGGTGACCGAGTGTGAGGAGTTGAACCCGGAGCGATTCAACCTGCCGTGCCAGCCGTTGGTCTATCCCAACCGGGATGAGCTCCTCCGCCTCTTCCCGCCGAGTGACGTGGTGCTGGCGACCTTCTGGACGACGGCCTATGACTATCTGCCCGAGCTGCGCCGGCGCTATGATTTTGTCTCGGTCTATTTTGTGCAGGACTATGAGGTCTTTTTCTACCCCGAATCGGACCTCGAGCACCGCGGCCGGGCGGCCCAGACCTACGCCATGTCCGAGCACCGCATCGTCAAGTCGAGCTGGCTGAAGAACCTGATAGAGTCGAAGCACGGGGTGCCGTGTGAGAAGGTCCACATCGGCCTGGATCTGGCGGTGTTCCGAAACCGCAAGGTCGGTGACCGACTGGGCCGCCCCCCGCGCGTTCTCTCGGTGGCCAGACCGGGTGAGACCCGCCGCGGCTTTGAGGAAGTCGTCAAGGTCTTCCACAACATCCACCAAAACCGCCCGGAAGTCGAATTCGCCTTCTTCGGCACACCCGATGACCTGATGCCCAAAGACCTGCCCTTCCCCTTGGTCAACGCCGGCCGCATTGAGGACCAAGGCAAGGTCGCCGAACTGATCGCCTCATGCGACGTCCTCGTAGATTCGTCGCTGTTTCAAGGCTTCGGGCGGCCCGGCCTGGAGGCCATGGCCTGCGGGACGGCTTGTGTCCTGACGTCGGAGGGCGGAGTGAATGAATACGCCCGGGACGATGAGAACTGCCTGCTGGTCCGCCCGCGGGACAACGAAGCAATGGCCAAGGAGGTGATGCGCTTGCTGGACGATGATCCGCTGCGCGCTCGGCTCCGCAGGGCAGGCCTGGCCACCGCCGAACGGTACTGTCACCGGGATGAGGCCCGGCTGCACCTGCAACACTATCGGCGATGGCTTCGCCAGAAGTACGGCGAGAAGCAGGAACTGATGGGGTCGTGTGCCCGCGACGGCGAGCCACACCGCCCTCGCCGGGGGAGCGAGGTGCCTCGATGAGCAGATCCTCCCAACAAACCGGTCAGCTCGCGGAGGGCGGTGAGGATCGCTCCACCGAAGCCCCGGTGGTACTGGTGCTGGGCATGCATCGGAGCGGAACCTCTCTCTTGGCCCGGGTGGTGAACCTGTGCGGGGTACCCACCGATGCTGAGGACCAACTGATGAAGCCGAGCCGCGACAACGAGCGCGGCTATTGGGAACCGCAGTATCTTGCAGAGATCAATGACGGAATCCTCGATGCCGGTGGCGGTTCATGGTGTGATCCGCCTATCTCGGAACGGGAAATCCGGCATCCGTCTCACGATGTTGCCCGGCGCATTCGCGAGTGCATCAGGCCCTGGACGGCAACCGGGGCGAGCTGGTTGTGGAAGGACCCGCGTCTCACGGTGACCTTGCCGGCCTGGTTGCCGGAGTTGCCGCCGGCCGTCGCCCTGATCAGCGTCCGTAATCCGCTGGCCATTTGGCATTCGTTGTATAAGCGTGACCGGTTCCCCAGGCTTCCGACCTACCTGCTGTGGGAGATCTACATGCGGGCCGCCGTGCGTCACACCAAAACCCTGCGGCGGCTTTTCGTACCCTATGAAGAGTTGATAGACGATCCCCGCAGGACGGTGGAGATGGTGGCAACATTTCTGGGAACCGCCGGGGCTATCTTCGACAGAACGCCAACGCTGGATACCGCCCAACAGGAGTGCCTGACGGGTCTCCAGCATCACCGGTTCCCCCCGGAGTCCTTCTTTGAAGATGAAGCCGCGACGGAATCGCAGAAGGAGCTTTACCGAGCCCTGCTATCCGCGACGCCCCAGGCCCCCCCGGACGTGCCCGAGACGATGACCACGCCGCTCCCAACAGCCCAGGAACTCCTCGGGCAACTTCGAGACCGACACCACCAAGCCATGCGCGCCCAACTGGAGGAGGAGAGGTTTCTGGTTCTCGACAGCAAGCTGAACGACGAACGCCACATCGCCCATCGGCGCTTCAAGGTGCTCGACGATAAACTCGGGCAGGAACGGGCCGAAGCGAGCGATCGGTTTGGGGCCATGCAGAATATGCTGGCTCGAACTGCGGACGAGATCGCGGAACTTCGCCACCGCTTGCAGGAACAACGGTCAAAGAGGCCGAGTTGGGAGATCAAGCTGGGCCCCTTCCGACTTCGACTCTACCGAGACCGACCGCCAAACCAACCCTCCGCCACGACCCGCCCGGACGACGGCCAGAACGGCGCGAGTGAAGGGGCGGACCGGCCGGGGGATTCGGGTCGGTAACCTATGGCGGGTTTGTCCCGCTGGCCGGAGGTGGAGAATCCGACCTGCGATCCCCCCCCCGGCGGCCCTCCTGGGGTCCACCGGGCGGCACCGCGGCAGTCTCGAGGCCTCCGCCGCAAGGCCCGGGGTCTGTGGTATTGCCAGCTCGGCAAACACGCCCTTAGAATACGCGACTACAGGTTATCGAAAAGCGATGAGCAGTCTGCCAAAAACCTTGCCCGCCTCCAGGCCCTCGCCTCCCGAACCGCACCCTCGCGAGGGGTTGCGGCTCTTCGTCGCCATCCCGGCGCTGAACGAGGAACGGACCGTGGGAGACGTGATCCGAGCCATACCCCGCGACATCCCGGGCATCGCCGGCGTGGAGATCGTAGTCGTCGACGACGGGAGCACGGACCAGACCGCCGAGAAGGCGGCGACTGAAGGAGCACTGGTCATCCACCACGGCGTGCCCAGAGGAGTGGGCTCGGCGTTTCAGTCCGCCTTGGCCCGGGCCATCGACTGCGGCGCCGATTTGATCGTCAACATCGACGCCGACGGGCAGTTCGATCCCGCGGACATTCCCAAGCTGGTCGCCCCGGTTCTGGCGGGACAGGCCGACTTCGTCACCGCCTCGCGCTTCAAGGATCCGGCCTTGGTGCCGGACATGCCCTGGATCAAGCGGTGGGGCAACCGCATGATGAGCCGGCTGATCTCCCGGCTGACCGGCCAGACCTTCCACGACGTGTCCTGTGGCATGCGTTGTTACAGCCGCCGGGCCGCCCTCAGCTTGAATCTGCTGGGCCAGTTTACATATACGCAGGAGGTCTTTCTCAACCTGGCCTTCAAGCAAATGCGCCTGGTCGAGGTGCCCGTCAAGGTGCGCGGCTGCCGGCAACACGGTGAGAGCCGAGTGGCCGGCAATCTCCTGAGCTATGCGCTGAAGACTTCACGAATCATATTCCGCTGCTACCGCGACTACCATCCGATGCGTTTCTTCGGTTGGCTGGCCGCGGCCCTGTTCCTTGCCGCCGCCGGTTTGGCGTCTTTCTTCCTGGTGCACTATCTGACCACCGGCAGCTTCTCGCCGCATAAATGGGCCGGGTTCACCAGTGCGGGCCTCTCCTTCCTGAGCTTGATGATGTTCTTCATGGGCATCATCGGTGACATGCTCAATCGCCACCGAATCTACCTCGAGGAGTTGCTCTACCGCCAGCGTCTCCACTCAAAACCCGACAACTTGCGGTTTCAAAACCGGACCTGTGCCAACTCGCCAATGGAGACGCCGCGCGGAAACGGGCAGGAGTCGTTGTTCCGGAGGTGACAGGGGTGAGATTGGCACCTTGGAGTACGCGAACAGGCAGATTCACAGCACACTCCGCGATGCCCGCTTGGATCGAGACGCCTCCTGCAGTAGAATGATGATCAGAAGTCCGGCAAATGGAGAATCCCGGATTGAGCGGCCTGTTGCCGACCAGGCCATGTCGCACCTTTCCGGATTCGCCTATCCTCTCTTTCGTGGAAAACACAGATCGCATGTCCCTTAGGACGAGCTACTTGAAGGAACACCTACGATTTGCACCGCTTCTGATCGTGTGCGTTGTTTTTTTCGCGATCCTGCCAACCTACCCAAAACCGAACGTCCTCAGTTCAGTCATGAAGTACTCCCTCGGCGTGATGGCGGCCTTGGCGCTGCTGTTCCTCTCCATCCGCTTCCTTCGTCGCTCGAGTCGCCTCCTCGCCGTCATGCTTCCACTGTGTCTTCTCGCCACGCTCGTCTCGAATACTCTCCTCACCATTGACACCCGATTTGCCGAGAAGACCTGGCAAAACCGCCGTATGAGCAACAGCCTGCCGCACCTGGCCAAGAAGGGCAATCGCTTTTCCAAGCGCACGTACCTCACATATATCTCCCTTCGTGATTACCTTCGGGGAAGGCACATCGTCACGTATTCTGATCCAGTCCTGAATTATCGATACTTGCACAGCATTGCCCTTGTAGGGTCTTACGAGACCCGCGAATACCCGCATGTATTGAACTCACACAAACTCGAAGCCCTCCTCGCCGAGCCGCATGAGACCTACTGGCTTCATCATAAGTTAAAGAGCCGCGGGACGCTGATCATCATCCCTTCCTGGATGCGCAAGCGCGGTGCGCTCTACGTCATGACTTCCGAGGATGGTTCCAAGCACCTACTTGTTCCTGCCAGGCAGAGGGGGAACCTCTCGCGATGATGCTGACTCAGTGGTTGTTTCATTGCGGTCTGTTTCTCGTCGGCAGTGTTCTCGGCACACTCCTGGACAGAGGCAAGACCGATCTCCTGGCAGTCCTGTTCATGGCCTACCCACTCGGATTGCTCGCTTGGGTGCTCTCCACTCTTGGCATTCTATGTTGCGGAATCCCCTTCAACGGTCTTTCGGCTTCCATCGCCATCTCTTTGTTCCTCGCCGGGGCGGCAGCCTGTCACATCGCCTTCAAGCCCATTCGCGAGCGAACCTATGGCGTTCTCCTTCTCGGGTGCGCCGTGTTCGCCGTCGTCGCGGCGCTGGTACATCTCGTCAATCTGACTCTCGTCACGAATGATTCCTTCTTTCAATTGATCTTCGCCAGGAGCATCGGCCTACACGGAGGCTTCACGCCCATCAATGGTCTCCAGCTTTCTGGATGGGGCGTCTTCACGCCGCTGTTGCACGCCACCAGCGTCCCGCTAGGTGAGGGGTACCTGTACGCCACCATGCCACTCCTGGGAATTGCATTCCTCGCGTTCTTCGTTCGTATAGGCTGCCTGAGTTTGCGACATCTGGGATGTCCGAGGTGGCCTGCACTCTGCCTTACTACTCTAAGCGTCGTGGTCCTGGTGACAGTTCCCGCCTTCATCAGGCACTCCACATACATTCACACCAACTTCTCGTCGATGGTGTACTTGTCCATCTTCACTGCAACAGCCTGGCTGGCCATCGCTCAGGCCAACCATCGTTGGCTGATATTCTCGATCATGGCACTCGCGGCATTCAGCCTCCAGAGGACTGAAGGACCCGTGTTTGCCTTCGTCTTTCTGATCCCCTTAGTTGCGGAGAGGTCCATCAGGCCTGCAACAAAGCTCGCCTTGGTCTTGCCCTACGTCGTGGTCGCCACCCTGTGGTATCTGAAGGTTGCGGACTTCCTGGGCGACGGCGGCACGCATCTGACGGCAGAGCGAATCAACTATATGCTCATGCCCTTATGGGGCCTTGTCGCCCTAGCTGGCTTGTCCTTCGTTCGACGAACGCATGTGGTCTTCCGTGTCGTGCCGATGGCAATGGCATTCGCCCTAGTTGCCTTGGCTGTTGGCCTCTTCGCTGTTAAGCCACAGCACATGTACAAAAGTCTGACCGCAATGGTATTCAACATGGGCCCGAAGGGTTGGTGGTATATGACGTATAGCGCCCTGTTCTTCCTTCTTCTGTCCGTGCCGTTTCTGAAACGAGTACCGGCGGAGTCGATGTTCCTGACCACTATCCCTTCCTTCTTTCTCGTGGTATTGTGTCTCAGCGCTTTCGCTAGAAGACCATACCGAGTGGACTTCTATGATTCAGCGTCTCGTATGGCGTTGCACATTGTCCCCACGATCCTGTTCTACCTCCTACTAATATACGGCCACCATTTTCACTCTCCCAAACGTAAAGCTTCGCCCTCCTCAGATACGGCCCCGAACGATCCCGCTGTATAGCGTTCCGCCCGCAAGCGACCCGACTAGGCGGCGATCAGCACCTCCCGTCGAGCCCTTCTCGAGCACGACCAATTCGTCGCCCAACTCAGGCAAGCACCCCAGCCAGGTCGCCTCCAGGGCCTCCTGGCCTTGCCCTGCCAAGAGCACCTGGATTCCCGATTTCCGCCTTCTTGCCACTAACGCAACGTCCAGCCGGGGGTCGCTCTTCCATCCCCTCCACGGGGCAATCGCCTCGTGCTTTGGTAATGCACGCGATTGACCACTTGACACCATCGCCCAGCATGCTAGTTTCATCCCGTTATGCACCGACCCCGCCACAATCTCCGCAGAGACCAGCAGAGCCTTAAGAAGGAGTATGCCTCAGTCGCAGTTGCCGACCAGGCCAATAAGCTCGCCGAGCACTCACCCTACCTGAGAGAGCGAATTGAGAAGACGCTACGTCTAGTTGCCCCAAAAGCGGGCATGAAGATCCTTGATCTTGGTTGCGCTGTAGGCACCATGTCATTTGCGGCTGCGTCCCACGGCGCCGAAGTCACTGGAATCGATTACACGCCGGAGATGATTGACAAAGCCCGACACCTTGCCGCGGAACGCAACATAGACAACGTTACGTTTCAGGTTGGTGATGTTTCTGAAACCCACTTCGCAGGTGACTCTCTTGACTCCATTATCGCTACCGATATTGTCGAGCACTTGTATCCGGACCTCCGGCAAAAGACTCTCCATGAATGCTACAAAGCTCTCAAACATGGTGGCGGCCTGGGTCACCACGGAATCTGGAGTGGTGCATGAAGGCGTGCCTTCGAAGGGTATGCGAAATCGCCCTGACGCTGATAGTTGTTGTCGTGTTGGGCGCGTACCTGTATAGCCAAAAGGAAACCATCGTAGAATCGTTGCGAATTGACAGCGATGTGTTCTTCATCATCTCGCTCGCAACGTTTGCAAGCTGGCTTGCCAACACGATCATTGCTTTTGTGCTCATGCGAGCAGTGGGCGCGGAACTGCCATTCATGGAGTTGCTGGCCCTTCACGCTGCCGCGGGACTGCTTAATCACCTGCCGTTTCGGGCCGGAACAGTATATCGGGCGACCTACCTCAAGCACGCGGCAGGACTGCAATATGCACATTTCGGCGTGTTCCTTCTTACTAGCTGGTTGCTTCTGATAGTGGCTTCCGGCGCGGTGGGCGCCGCCACAGTGTTGATATTCTATGGTCTCGAATCGCAGGCGGCGACTGTTCTTCTACTCTGCTTCGGGGCCCTCGTCCTTGGGGGAATCATGCCGCTGGCCGTGCGACTTCCGCGCCTCACTGGCCAAGGTCGGCTGGCTCTCTTTTGGAACGACCTCGTCCAGGGGCGGGATCAAATCGTTCGCCATCCGCTCGGCTTTCTGGTGGTGCTGCTGTGCCAGACCGCCGCATTCGCGGCGGCGGCGTTCCGCTTTGTCGGTGCGTTTGCCTGCCTGCAGATTCCGGCGTCTTTCGCCGAGTGTCTGCTGGTCGGCACGGTCGGCATGCTCACCACGCTGGTCAGCATCACTCCCTCCGGGCTTGGCGTTTACGAGTTCGTCGTCGGCGCGGTGGCGACTGTCGGCGGCGTGCCTTTTTCCACGGGGGTGTTGGCCGCGGTGGTCATTCGCGCGGTCATCTTGCTCTGGTACGTCCTGCTGGGAATACCGGCGTTGGTCTGTTTGACGCGCCTCCGGCGCCGCCGGAAGGTTCGGGCGACCAGACCGGCGTGAGTTAGCAGAGCGCCTGTCATCCGGTATGAACCAACGCTGAACGCTGGCAAAGGGCATTGAACCGCAAACTCGCGACCGCACGTTTGGATTCGGGTAGAATCGCACGGCGCACGGGGGCGGACGCTTGGAGAGCAGAGGACACCAATCGGACTGGAAGACGAGATGCCGACGTTACACGACACACAAAAGTACTTTGACCGGCACGCGGGCGATCTGCAGGCTGAGCGGCTAGTGGACAAATGGCGGGCTGTGGCTCCCCTATTATCAGAGTTGCCCCCCGGATCGAGCGTCTTGGAGTGTGGCGCGGGAACGGGTCTCTACACGATGCCCTTGCTTCAATCGGGATTTCGCGTGACCGCCGTTGACCTCTCGGAAATGTGCTTGTCGCAGATCAGCGAGAAGGCGGAGGCACTGTCGCTTCGTGACCGCTTGCGGACGAAACACGCCGAATTCAACGAAATGACTGAACATACCACTGAGCGGTTCGATGCCGTCGTTTTCCTCAAGGTATTGCACCATTTTCCCGACGCTGATTCCATCCGGCAAGGAGTTCGCAACGCGTACGCAGTGCTGAAGCCAGGCGGTGTTATTGCGGGTTTCGAGCCAAATGGCAATTGCCCTTTGTGGCGGGTATGGTTCTGGGTGAAAGGTAGGGAATACAGAGAAAACGAGAGGAATGTCTTTCTCATTCGTCGGCGGTTATTCGAGTCGATCTTCGAGGCGCTTCCTGACGCGGAATGGTCGTTCGCTTATCGCTTCTTCGTGCCGGGTGTTGTCATCCGGAAAGTGCCCGTTCTGGACCGGCTAGACAGGGTAATAACGGAGTCGCCTGGTTTGTGCCGAGTGTCAGGAAACATCTCCTTCGTGGTGCGGCGTCCGCGATGACAGCTTTACGGTACAGGATGTCGGCGCACAGGACGGGTGCCCAAACACCTTCTCGCGAAGAATCCAGGCCGTCAGGACGACGGCCGTGTCAACCGTGAGATGCAACGTGACTAATGCTGGAAACCAAGAAAGAAACAATTGTGAAGATGAAACTCGAAGGCGATCGTGTTGCATCAGCGGATGAGAGACGGCCACGAAAGGCTTCCCGTTACGAGCAGAAACGACTTCGACTGCTCGCGAGTCGTGCCCAGGGACCGCGGGTACTCGATGTTGGATACGCCCAGATGCCCAATCGCTTCCTGGTCCAAGCCGGGCGGCACATAACCGGCATCGACCTCGCGGAGCCAAGCAGTGATGACGAGTACGACGTTCACTTCGTCGGTGATGTGTTCCGGCTGAAAGAACTTGACAACGACACGCTCTACGATTGCATCGTCGCAGGGGAGTTCATCGAGCACGTGGAGAACCCCTACGATCTGATCAGGTATCTCACCGGCTCCCTGACTCAGGGGGGGAGGCTCTTGTTAAGCACACCGAATCCACTCTGTTTCCCAGTGGCCCTGTTCGAGCTCGCGACGTCAAGACGATTCTTCTACACCCAAGATCACACGTACTACTTCTGCCCGCGCTGGATGGTCAGGCTGCTCGAGCGCGCTGGCTGCAGGGTTGACGAAGTGACTGGGGTCGGACTGTGGCCATGGGGCTTGCCGTGCCCCCTCTCGCTGAGCTACCAAGTGATCTATGTGGCCGCGCGGCGCTGAGCCTGCCCATGGCGGCGCGACCTGCCAGGCCTCCGGGGCCGGCGGTCGGTGCCGGCGGCCCGACCGAGGGGGGCAAACAAGTAGGAATACGAACACGATCCTGTCCATCGACCTTCAGCCCCTTCTGCCCACGCCGGCCCGAGCCTCCTGCAGTGTTGCTCCCTCACTGAGGCGGCGGATCTGGTCGGCGAACCACGGCACGGGATCTATCTTGTCCTCCAAGAACTGCTGTCGGCGGGAGAGGAAATGAGCCCGGCGGTTCTCCATGCGGAGGACGGCCCCCAGGCGTTCGAGGAGCCGATCCTCTTGCCCCGGGCGGAAGCCGAAGCTCAACCCGTAGTCCTGCAATTCTTCCAGATAGGAAAGCCGGCCGACGAAATCGTTCAACCTGAACGCCGGCGTTCCCAGCACCGCGGCCTCGGAAGTCATGGTCTGGCTGTCACCCAGGAAAAACTCGGCGAAGGCCAAGGCGTGGTGGATACGGTCCGGCAAAACGGGCAGGCGGTACTGCTCAAACTCGCGGGAGAGGGGCTTCTCGCTGCTGACAAACAACCGCATACTGCCGTCCACCAAGCCGATGATCTCGCGCAGAGCCTGCTCGCTAACCCCGCGGACACCGATGTCGTGATGAGCCTGCAGGGCACTGAGGCGGATGATGGCGAACGACTCGCCCGGCGCGAGCCCCAGCTCTGTCAGCACCCCCCGATCGGGGACGAAGCGGTTGGGATGCAGGTAGAACAGCTCGTAATTGCCCGCGAAGCGCAGAGTCTTCTTGCCAAAGCGTCCCATTCGGGTAACGGTCGGGGCCATCACGCAGTTTGCGAAAGGATAGCTGGCCCAGGCGATGAATGGCACGACATCGGCGTCGTCGTCGTTGAAGGCCACCGACTTTCGCCCCAACAACCGGGCAGCGATGTTGGCCGCGCCGTACTTCGTCACCCAGACGTCGATGCCTCGGCGCAACGTCAGACGGGCCGCCCGCAGGATATCGCCCAACAAGACGGCCCCGTTCTTCCACAGGCCATTGGTAGCCTTGGACAGGACCACGTAGTCGAGCCCCATCGAATCCGCCAACGCCAGCTCGCAGTCCTTGTCGCGCAAGACCCAGATCGTGTCGGCAAACCGCGAGACCAAGGTCTCGACGGGCCGCATCAGCCACAACTGGGCGGGATGACTCGGCAAGAAGGCAATGGTCTTTCGCTCCACGACTACCAGGGCTCCAGGACGACCGAATTCACATATACGTTCTTATCGTGATGACGCCCGTCTTGCACACACACGCCATCGTTGGCCAGACTCAACGTCAAACGCACGATCGCTTCTTCCGGAAGCTCGAAGCCCACGGAATGGCAAGTTACTCGTTGAGGATCGATCCTCAACTCCCGTGACTCTCCCCCCGTGATTTCGGCCCGCAGGATCGGCGGATCATCGCGGCATCCGTCACCTTCGGCCCGGATCACCATCCGGTAAAGCCCGGCGGGTAACAGAATCGTCGGACTGGTCACCACGCAATCATCCCAGGCCAGTTGGAGCCGTTTTCCGTCGACAACAGATTCCGCCCTGCTCGCCTGGAAGGCAGACAGATCCAGGGTCTCCGGACAGCAAGCCAGCGACATGTGTCGGCAGTCAATATCCGCACCGGAATCGTCCCGGCGTTTCTGGGCCTCGAGATCCGCCTGGATGAGCTGCGGGGACGCGGGTCTCTCTAACAGCGGGGGCCTGGTTCGGGCGTACTCGGTCGCATCCGGAGGCACTTCGTAT
>CAZFMS010000028.1:0-22946 GCA_964520125.1 uncultured Planctomycetaceae bacterium | reverse complement strand
AGGGTGGTTTACCTCATGTGGGTATGCGCCATGTCATGCTTAAAGTGCTCTAGGATAGGGCTCCCGCCGTCATCGTCGAAGAACAACCCACCACCGCCCATATAGTCGGCAGAGTTGTTATAGAATGTGCAGTCGATCAACACGGGGCTGGTATCACCCCAGTTGAGCATCCCGCCACCGCCACCGTAATTAGTTGCCTGATTCTGCTCAAAGAGGACCCGGCGCAGCGTCGGTGAACTGTACGAATTATACATACCGCCACCTCCGTAGGGCTGTGTCGCCGTGTTGTTGACGAAGGCGCAGTCAGTTAAGGACGGATTGCTTTGGTTCTGGTTGCACATAGCGCCGCCTTGCGAGGACGTGTTGTCCGTGAACGTACAATCGGTCAGGAACGGAGCGCTGTAGTCGCCATTGTACATCGCTCCGCCGGACATGAGTGCCTCGTTATCGATGAACGTGCAGGAGGAGATGTTGGGGCTGCTGTAATCGTAGTTGGCCATCGCGCCGCCGTTGCCGTTCTCCCAGTACCAGGCCGTGTTCAGGCTGAAGGTGCAGTTGAACACCATGGGGCTGCTATGATTTCCGTTGAACATGCCCGCCCCGTCGTTGGTCGATTCGTTGGCAGTGATCAACAGGTTCTCGTACAACGGACTACTGTAGTTGTCGTTGACGATGGCGTGTTCCTTGGCCCCCGTGACGGTGAAACCGTCGAGAACGGCAAACTCGTGGCCCGTTCCGGTGGCCCCCTTTACGACAGTCTTGCTGTTATCCTGAAACCCCGCAACGCCGAGTTCGCCGCTCAGGATCGTTGGGAAGAGCAGGATGTCCCGCTCGTCTGGGTCGAGTTGTTCGTTGTTGAAGCCGCGATAGCCGCCGTACACCTCGACGCCGACCTCCAAGTGAAAACTGACGTCCTGGTCCTGGTCGCTGGGCCAATACGTGCCATCCGCTACCCAGACTTGGTCAAGATCGGGGAAGTTGTTCGGTGTCGCAAGATCAATCCCTTCTTGCAGGTATTTCTTCGCGTTTTGCCAGCTCAACCCATCGCCACTGGTCGGTCTTGACGCATCGACGTAGAATACGTCCTGCGCGCGAGCTGCTGACGCGGCCAACAGGGAAATCAACGCCAGCCCGATCATTCTGTGAAGTCTCTTGCTCATGTTGACTTTCTCCTTTTCTGTTACTGGAACATACAAAACGGACCTTGTTTGACACTCCGTTCGAGGGTACAATCTCCAAGGGAGTTGTCGCTCCCAGAAACTCGGGAGTTCCGAGGGAGCACCTGATGCGATTCTTGATCATAGGTTTGCCTGTGTTAGCCTCCTTTCTGGCTTGCGTCTCGCCAGTCCGCGGTGACGCCTTTACCGTGGAAGAGTGGGTGCTTGCGACCGCTGTCTACGATCAATCGACCGGCGAGAGCGACCTGCAAGGTTCCACCGTCGTTCAGAACCCTTTCTACGAGACCCAGTTTGTGTCCGTCGGGCGCTCGACCGCCGCCAGCGCGTTCGACTTCTCTTGGACCGCCGACTCTGGCACCTTCTTGATCGAAGGCAGCCAGCAAGCCGAGTTCGTCGATTCTGCATTCGTCGATTCTCGGTCCAGTGGCGGTCTCGTCGTCTCTCCATCGATCGACCTTACCCTCGAGCTGACCGGTGCCTACACGTACAATCTGCCTCTCTTCATGATGGCGGCCCGGTTCCAAGTGGCCGTCTATGACCAGGAAACCTTCGAGACGCTCTTCTTCGATTTCCACCAGGACACCAGCATCTTGGGTCCGGTGAGCGGCACTTTCACCATCGATGATGCAATCACCTTGCCGGCGGGTCATAGTTACGTCCTCGATTACCAAATGAAGATCATTTCCTGGACCGGTCCACCCGCGGTATTCGGGAGCGGCACCGGCTTCGTCAACTTCCAACTCATCCCCGAGCCCGCCACCGCCACCCTCCTTCTCCTGCCCGCGGCGGTCCTCGTATCCCGCCGCCGCAAACCTCGCCGCCGGGCGAAGCGGGTTCTACCTCGTTAACGGTCCGAAGCATTCGCTCCCTCTCCCGGCTTCTCCCGCCCGCTTCCGCTGCCAGGGCGACGTTCAAACCCGCCACCGCCCCAGGCCCATCTTCTCCCTGCCATCGCCCCCGCCGAACCTCCTATGACCGCCCAACTGCACAGCCCGCCATCCCATCGACCTCAGCCTCGACCAGCCCAGCCCGGTTCAGTCGAGCGGATCTCGGAATCCGCAAGTCCGAACATACGACCCGGCCGACCACGCCGCAATCGGGTATTCGCCTAGTAGCAACCCTGTTTCCGGCCCAGAAATGAGGGTACATGCGTGCGGAGGGTCCAGGTGCCGGGCCTGGGCCTCGTTCAGGCTGAAGGTGCAGTTGAACACCCTGGGGGAGCTATTGTTATTGTTGAACATCCCCGCCCCGTCGAGGCTCGATTGGTTGGCCGTGATCAACAGGTTCTCGTACTTCGCCACGCTGTTGTTGTTGAGGATCGCATGTTGAGCGGCACCGGTGATGGTGAAGCCGTCGAGTTTCGCGAGCTGGGTGACACCGTTGCCTGTGACGACGACGTTGCTGGTCTGCCCGCCAAGGTCGCCGCTGAGGATGGTGACGTACAGTTCCCAGTCACGGGTGTCGGGGTTCTGGTCGTCATACCCGATGTAGCCGCCCTCGATGACTACGCCGCTTTCGAGTAAGAACGTTTCGGCGGGATCATCGGCCGTGTGGCCGCTGCCGTCGTCGGGATGGTAGGTCCCCTGGGCAACCTTGATCGTATCACCGCCGGATGCCCGGTCCAGGGCCTCCTGCAGGTACTGAAAGGCCGTCGCCCAGCTTGTTCCATCAAGTGTTCCCTGCGTGTGGCTGTCGTCCACGTACCAGGTGACGGCACTCGCCAAGCGGCAGGGCAGCAAGGCCAACACCGCAATCAACAAGACGCTTCGATAGTTACGCGAAATCATCTCTTTCTCCTTTATCATTCCTGAGTTCAACTACGATTGTCTGTTTCTGGCTCTCAATGAGCCCCTTTTTCGGCCTGCGAACATAGGCAAGCCAGGATTCCAACGCCTAAGTGCTCGTGGCATCGCTCTGGGGGCGGGAAAGCCGCGTCTCTATGTCGATGCCATGCCTTGCCAGGGGGGGCCTCGCGCGGTAGAATTGGGCAGCAAGGGGGGTGGACCCTCTCGCCCGAAGAAAGCACTAACGGAGCAACGGCAATGTCTTACCGAGGTCCCCTCATCTGCGCAGCCGTCTTGCTGACCATTGCCCCGGCGAACGGCGACTCCTTCACGATAGATGATTGGACTCTTGCCACTGGGGTTCACGATAGCTCCACAGGAGAGCACGAATCACATGGGTTCTATACCGTGCAGAACCCCTTCCAAGACTCCCATGCCGCCTCCGTTGGCAATTCGACGGCCGAGGCGGCGTACGATTTCGCTTGGTCCGCCGGCGCCGGCACATTCCTCGTTGAAGCAGCCCACCGGGCCGAGTTTGTCGATTCTGCCATCCTCACTTCCTCCTCCAGCGGCCGCATTCGTGTTTTTCCAACCGTGGATCTCACCCTGGGCCTGACCGGTGCCTACTCGTACGGCCTTCCTCCCGACATGATGATGGCTCGCTTCCAAATGGCGGTCGTGGACGATGATACATCCGAAACGCTCTTCTTCGACCTTCAACAGGACGACAGCTTCAACGGCTATCCGGCAGCCGGCACATTCACGATCGATGGCGAAATCACCCTGCCGGCGGGACACAGCTACTCCCTCAGATACACCATGAGAATCGATTCCTGGACCGGTCCACCCGCGGTATTCGGGAGCGGCACCGGCTTCGTCAACTTCCAACTCATCCCCGAGCCCGCCACCGCGACCCTCCTCCTGCTCCCCGCGGCGGTCCTCGTATGCCGCCGCCGCAAACCTCGCCGCCGGGCGGAAGGGGTTTTGCCACGTTAGCCGTTTGAAGCATTCGCTCTCTCTCCCGGCTTCTCCCGCCCGCTTCCGCTGCCAGGGCCACGTTCAAACCCGCCACCGCCCCAGGCCCATCGTCTCCCTGCCGTCGCCCCCGCCGAACCTCCTATGACCGCCCAACAGCACCGCCCGCCATCCCATCGACCTCAGCCTCGACCAGCCAGGCCCGGTTCAGTCGAGCGGATCTCGGAATCCGCAAGTCCGAACATACGCCCCGGCCGACCACGCCGCAATCGGGTATTCACCTAGTCCCGACCCCGTGTCCGGCCCAGAAATGAGGGTGCTCGCGTGCGAAGGTCGTATGTGCAGAGCCTTGGAGGCGACCCCCGCCACGGCCCTGACACGGCTGATTCCTTGACTCATCAACACTTGGCGATTGCCTCCCCGCCGGGGGCCTGATTGTCCCCGTCGATGGAAGTCGCCCAAGGCCATCCCGGCCCCGGATTCAGCCGATCAACTCGACACCTCAGAGAGAACGGGGCGGGAAATTGACGATCGGCATTTTCTCGTCTGGCCACCGGAGCGCGAGAACAACTTCCTCGAGCGCCCGGCAGGTCTCTGCAAGGTCGCGGCCGAGCCAGTAGCGGCCACCGACAACTCGGTACATGGGCATGCAAGAAGCAGGTACCCCAACACTGGAAACGTCGCCGAGTGGGCCGGGCGGGTAACTGGAATGCTGGTAGGGCTGATCACCATGCGTTCGCATGAAATGGCATGAAAATGCCATTACCAACATTGATGGTCGACGCATTCTGGCCTGGCGGTGATTAATGCCGATAGGGTCCGCTAGTCGATTGATCCACGTAGTTCCGATAATATTGGGAATAAGGGCTCCCTGGGTCGGAAAAACGATCACGAGGCCCGGGATGGCCGGGGACGACAGCGATGCAACAGGGGATCACGCCTTACCAAGGGGAGCAATCAATGAAGAACACAGTGATGTGTCCGAAGGGCGCCGGTGTGATTTTGCTGGCGACTATGGCGTTGCTGGCCTGGGGCTGCCTTGCGGAATCCGGGTTCCATGAGATTGCCGATGGTCATCGCCCAGCGTTGCATGCGGTCCACGCCGAGAAGTTGGCCGCGAGGATGGCGAAGATCGACAAGGAGTACCGTAGCGTTCACCGCCTGCCGATCCGCGTCATCCGCCAGCGAGAGTTCCGCAGCCTGGAGCACTGCGCCGGGTTGATTGCCGAGTACGCCGCGGAATTGCCACAGTTGGTAGAGATGAGCGAGTTGAGCGCGGAAGACGCCGCCGTCTTCCAGGGGTTGGCCGGCCAACTCGGGGTGCATGCCCAGGCCCTGAAGTCAGCGGCGACCAGGCAGAACCGACCTGCAGCCCGGGAGGCCCTCAGCAAGCTCACCTCGACCTGCAACGCCTGCCATGCCTCATTCCGCCACGCGATCGGCGGATCCAGTCAAGGAGGATCTTGATGCCGCCTAGAACCTATCAGTTCTCGATGCTTCTTTGGGCAACGGTCGTTTTCTTGTCGTCCCCGGCCGCGGCGCAAGAGCCGGCCGAACCGCCGCCCGCCGCCGAAGAATCGGTCATCATGGGGCAAGAACCGGAGCCCTATAGCCTGCTGACGACGGATCGCCTGACCGGTGATTGGTTCGGGGCCAGGTCCTGGCTGGAGGGTCGCGGGATCGACTTCGGCATCGCCATGACCGTGGTGTATCAGCACAACGCCCACGGCGGGGCCCAGACCCACAGCGGCCACCGGATCACCGGTAGTGTCGACTGGGAGCTGTCGCTCAATTCTGAAAGCCTGGGGTTGTGGCAGGGAGGTACGTTCTTCACGGCGGCGGAGAGCAGTTGGAACGACGGCATCGGCGGCGACCGGGTGGGCAACTTGTTCGGGGTAAACACCGACGCGGCGGGAGACCGGGCCATCCTGGTCGCCGAGCTGTGGTACGAGCATGTTTTCTGGGAAGGCAAGGCTCGTTTCCGGGCGGGCAAGTTGGACGTCGGTGTGGACTTCGACACCAACGCCTTCGCCAATGACGAGACCGCCCAGTTCCTCAACCCGGCCCTGGTCAACACCGGCAACATCCCGATGCCGGACCTCGGTCTGGGTGCTCAACTCATCCTCGAGCCGTTGGATTGGCTCTACGTGGGCATCGTCGCGGCGGATGCCCAGGCCGACGGTCGGGAGACCGGCCTACGGACCACCTTCCACGATGAAGACCATTTCTTCGGGGCCTTGGAGATAGGCTTCCTGCCGGTATGGAAGACGGCGGGCGGCGATTTGCCGGGTGGGTACCGATTTGGAATGTGGTATGACCCGCAGCCCAAGGACAAGTACTTCAATGACATAGGGGGGCGTCGAACCATCGTGCCGCAGAAGCGCGACGACGTGGGCTTCTATTTCAACATGGACCAGATGTTGATCAAGGAGAATCCGGAGGATGACGTCGACTCCCAGGGCTTGGGCATGTTCGCCCGCTACGGATTCGCCCACGACGAGGTCAGTGAGATCGAGCACTTCTGGAGCATCGGCGCCCAATACCTGGGTCTGATCCCGACGCGGGACGACGACGTGCTGGCGTTCGGGGTGGCCCAGGGCATCCTCAGCAACCGGATGGAACTCCAGGGTGACACACCCCATCAGGAAACCGTGCTGGAGCTGTACTACAGCATGCCCATCACGCCGTGGCTGGTGTTAACGCCTGATCTCCAGTGGATACTCGATCCCGGCGGCATGGACGATGGGCGGGATAGTTTCGTGGCCGGCCTGCGAGCGCAGATTTCGTTTTGAGGTTCCCCTGGAGAGTCGCCCCGGAGTAATGCCGGCCGATCGTCAGCAGGCCCCGACCTACAGACCGAGCAATAGAATCAATGTTTCCGCCTAGGAATGGTCATCCGAACCTCAGGACCTGAACCGCGAAGGAGTTTGGAACATGCAGGAGATTTGGCTTACCGAATTGATCACCTCGATTGGTACTTTCATTGCCGGCGGCATCACGTTTTTCTGGTACATGCTTGCAGGTTTGCTGGGCGTGACTCTCCCCTAGAGTCGCGGCGGGCCCGGTGCGGCGAGGATTCTCGGTCATCCGGACCCTGCCTGCTGGTAGCCGGGGTAACAATTGCGCTGAACGATGGGCGCAGATCCCATGGCCGCCAGGGGTATGGTCAACGGCGGGCATGAAGGCCGCCAACGCGTCGCTTGATCTTATCGGGACCATGTGGGGTCTGGCCATTACCGGCGTCGGCCAATAACAACCGCCTCGCCGGCCCGGGTCGAGTTTTCTCGAAGAACCAGCGCTTGATGCTGGACATGTGAGCGCTGGCGCATAGAATCCGAGTAAGCGGGTGTCTATTGGGGGGGCGTTTGTGGAAGACGCCTGGCGCCACGCGAGTCGCATAGTGGAGTGTTTGTCATGATGCGAGTATCGAGAAGTTGGATGCTGGTCGGAACGGGGCTCCTGGGTCTGTCGTTGATGCTGGGGTGTCAGCCCGAGGGTACGGCTTCGATCAGCGACCAGGCGGTCAGCGGTGATATGTCCGATCTTTCCCGGCTGGTAGCCAAGATCGAGGTCCATCACCGCCGGCCTTTCCGCAAGCCCTATATGGACCAGCGCAATCGAAACATGCGGCTGCTCGCCGAGAAGAGCGAGGCCATGCTGGCGGATATGGGCACTTGGGGTGGTGAGGCCCAGTTGACCGGTGCCGAGGGCGAGGCGTCATCGCCGGCCGTCGCCGGCCTGCGGGTCTCGCTGGAGGAACTAAGAGACGCCGCCCAGCGAAGAAACGTCTCCGGGGTCAGCTCGGGCTATGCCCGCGTGAAGGCCAACTACGAGCGAGTCGCCAGCTCAACTGACTAACCAGCCGAGGCGATCAAGCGAGGCAGCAAACCAACCCCGCGGGTGATACGCCCGCGGGGTTTTTTCTGGGAACCAGTTTTCGGTCCGCCCGCGCATCCCGGCCGGCCGCCGCCGGTTTGTCTAACTTCAGATCGTATCGTACGTTTTCTCCTGGCCCGGACCGCTTCAGGTCGCCGTCGGTCGGTCCGGAAACAGGGGGGCGTCAAATGCGATGGGGGGCAATGTGCCTACTTTTGGGCACGCTGAGCGCGGCGGGCTGTGCGACCGGGGCGGATGATCAACGGGTCCAGGAGAAGCGGCGCTGGCAGCGCGTCCGTGAGCGATGCCAGGGCAAGGTCCTGCTCGCCCGGACCGCCTGCCCGATCATGAACCAAGCGGCACCTCCTGAACCCCCACCGATTCCCCGGGAATGCGGCCCGGACCTGAATCGCGCCGCCCTTGACGCATTGCCGGCCACCGTCCGCATCCTGATCCCGACCGATGACCGGATGCCGCGGACCAAAGGCGAAGCTCCGGCGGGCCCAGCGGCGGGCAGCAACCCTTACCGGACACCGCGGTTGAGGCCGCCGCCAGGGTCCGGCGATATCCGAGTCACGGGTCTGGCTTCCGGCGGTTCCGGTATCATCATCAACCCAGACGGTCTCATCCTGACCAACGATCATGTCATCAGAAACGCTGCCCGATTCATGGTCGCCCTTCACGACGGGTCCGTACATCGGGCCGAGCTGGTGGCCAGAGATCCTCGCCGGGACCTGGCGGTCATCAGGATCCGGGCCGACGGTCTGCCGTCGCTGACCCCACGGGCCCTCGACGCCCCTTCGCCGGAGGATCCGGTAGTCGCCTTGGGCAGCGGCGCCGACGCGGCCCGGCCCATTCGGGTCGGACGAATCCTGCAGCCGGAAGTCTCGCTGCAAGGCCGGTTGGATCCCTCCCAACAGAGATACTACGGTCAACTGCTGGAGACCACCGCGCCGATCGAATGCGGCTTCAGCGGGGGTCCGCTGTTGGATCGCCGGGGACGTCTGATTGGAATCAACGTGGCCGTGGCTCGCGATCAGGCCACCGGCCGGATGCGCAGCTACGCGATTCCCCTCAACGCCTGGACCTGTCGGATCATCGGCCGCTTGGCCGCCGGCGGGGCGGTCGAACACGGATACCTCGGGGCCTACGTCAGGAATGTTGCCCGCGAGGAAAGCGGTGATGACGTCGATCATCAGGAGCCCGGGGCCCTGATCGAGGAAGTGCTTCCCGATTCGCCCGCCGCCCGGGCAGGCTTGCTTCCCGGTGACATAGTTGGCGCCCTGGGCGGCACTCCGATCAGGGACGCCGACCACCTGGTGCGTCTCGCCGACGCCTCCCCGATCGGCCTGCCCATTGACCTGTCCTTCCGGCGCAACGACGAAACCCGAGACGCCACCATCATCCTGGACGTCCGGCCCTAGATTGTCCTGTCAGATGGAGTCATGAGCGAATGGGAAGACGCACCGTCTGACAGTGCGGGCCACGTCCGCATGTTGCAGATAACATACTCTTCGCCTGTCTCCGCGATCTCTACGGTCTCCGTGGTGAGAAGTGTGGGTACGTGCGACCGATTCGTCGATCACTGCCCGCCGGTCGGCGCGGGGCCTCCGAGCTGCTCGACATGGGCGATGAAGCCACCGAGCATCCGTTCCCACTGCTGCAGGGTCTGGTCAAACTCGTAGCGCAGGATGTCCCCCAGCAGGACGTTGTCCCGCGACTCGATGGCGTTCTTCAGTTCCTCGAGTTTCCCCGCCAATTGGTTAAGCCAATCCGTGATCTGGCGTCCGTCAATCTCCAGATCGTCGAAGTCGACCTCCAACAACGACCTGCTCTGAATGATCGCCTCCTGGGCCCGGCCCCACACCCTGACACATTGGGCGAGCAGGGTCATGGCTTCGCTGAGCTTGCCGGCCGCGAGGGACTCCACCACCTCCTTGACCGCCGGGAAAGTCTCGGCAAACCCCTCCCTTATCAGCCTCAACGCATCGAGAACCACCTCCTGGGATCGCCCGGAGACCAGTTCCAGATGGTCGAATCTGCTGATCGGTTCGGACAGCATCTGCTCAACCTGTGCATCGGCGACGACCTCTTTGTTGTTCCGCAAAGCAACGATCGTCAGGCCGCTACCTTCCAGCCGGGCTCTGGCCTCGTTGACCGCCTCGGCCACCGTGGCCCCGGGGGGCAGATGCTCGAGTGAAAGTGGTTGGTCGTCAAGAAGCACGGGCATGTGTCGGGTGATTCCTCTATTGGACCGGCCGGTTCACCGCTGCTGGTGGTCTACACCAGGATGGTCCGCAGCAGCCAGATGCACCCCAGCCCGCAGGCCGCGGTGACACAGGCCGAAGTCAACATGACCTCCCAGCGAAACTGCTCGGTGGGCGCCTTCTGGGTCCCGGCGAACGGATCACCCGGTTTCCAGGTTAACCGGGCCGGCACCAGTCGCCCGCTGCCGATCTGCTTGGGGGCGACACCGGGCGCGTTGACCCCCAAACTGGCGATGTCTCCCCGCCGGGGAAGCTCCGGCATGGGCCGGCTGGTTACCGTTGGCTCGGGCACGGCCGCTCTCGCGGTCGGATCTGGCGTGGGGCTGGCAGCAGGAGCTTGGTCTTCCATGGGAGCTGCACCCTTCTCGACGGGTACGCCGGTGGCTTCGTCATCCTCGGCAATGTTGTCATCGACGTTTGCAGGGCACGATCGAAAGAGAATGATGTCTTCCGCCGTGCCTTGATCCTCCCAGAATCCCAGTTGTTCAACTGAAACAGGTTCCTCCTGGTCGGGTCTCGAATCCGGCCCGGCCCCGCCGGCTTCAGAGTTCTCCCGGTCCGCAGGCTCGGTGATCAAGTCCACCGCATCAGCCGTACCCTCTTCCCAGGACTGGTACTCGTCCCGGTCCACCTGCATGGTCCGGCCCGGCTGCGATTCTGTATGCTCTTCGCCATCGGCTGCGGCCCCGGCGGCACCCTCCACCTCCGGTTCGACCTCCACGGCCATCTCGGGGAGCGGCGCCGGCCCGCGAGGCTCGGCAGTACTGGTAGCGGCTACGAGTTCATTCATGGTGGCGGATTGGTGCATGGATATCTCCTGCGGCGGCCAAGGGCCTCGGCGAAGGTCGACCGCCCATCGACTACCCCGTTATCGGCCGAACCCACCGTCAACTTGATCGGAACCCCGAGGCCATAACTTCCTGTAAGAACAATAGTTACAGCCCCCGCCGGGTTCGCCTGGCGGAGACCGCGGAGGATCGCCGGCCCATGTCCCCCCCGCATGGACATCAGCCCTCGGCGCAGTTTTTGCGCTGCCCACCTGGCGGCCGGCTATCCGGGGGTTGTGCCTCGCGGGGATCGACCTTACCCCGGGCGCCTCACCTCACCGGTCCGGACACGGGTTGATCGGCGGATTACCGCCACGTAGAGTCTGGGCCAACATGTCCCAGAAGACCGGCATTGGCATCATCGGCTGTGGGGTGGTGGGCTCGGCAGTGGCCCGCTTGCTGCTTGAACAAGGCACCGAGCTATCCGCCCGAACCGGCCTGAACCTGGAGTTGCGCCACGTCCTGGTTCGCGACCTATCCAAACCCCGGCCGCTGACCCTGCCGACCGGCATCCTCACCGCGGCCCCGGCCGACCTGATGGCCGACGATCAGACCGAGATCGTGGTCGAATTGGCCGGCGGTGCGGACCAAGCCAAGTCCATGATGCTCACTGCGCTGGGCGCCGGCAAAGACATCGTTACCGCGAACAAGGCCCTGCTGGCCCTTCACGGCCGAGAGTTATTCGCCGCGGCCCGCCGCGCCGGCCGATGCATCGCCTTCGAAGCGGCAGTGGCCGGCGGCATACCGATCGTCGAAGCGCTCCGCCGCGGACTCATCGCCAATCGGATCGACGCGGTCTACGGCATCCTCAACGGAACCTGCAACTACATCCTCACCCGGATGCTGGAGGACAACGCCAGCTACGCCCATGCCCTGTCCGAAGCCCAGCGGCTGGGATATGCCGAGGCCGATCCGACCCTCGACGTGGACGGCACGGACTCCGCCCACAAGATTGCCCTGCTCGCCTCGATTGCCATGCAGCAAGGTTGTGACGTGCGGAACATCCCGGTTCGCGGCCTGGCCGGCATCGAGCTGACCGATTTAATCGCCGGCGCCGAACTCGGCTACGTCTGCAAGCTGCTGGCCATCGCTCAGCGCTGCTCGGATGGTCTGGATGTTTCCGTGCAGCCGACCTTCATCCCCCGGGGCCATCCGTTGGCCGGAGTCTCCGGGCCTTACAACGCGGTCAGCATCTACGGCAGCGCCGTGGGACACACCCTCTTCTATGGACCGGGGGCCGGCGGCATGCCCACCGCCAGTGCGGTCATCGCCGACCTCATCGATGTGGCCATCGGTAACGCCCGGCGTACTTTTCAGCATATCGCGGTGCTCCCCGATCAGACCGGCCCGGCCACCCACCGTCCGCCGGGCGAGAATCGCCGGCCCTGGTACATTCGCCTGGGGCTGCAGGATAGACCCGGCGGCATCGGCAAAGTGGCCACCGTATTGGGCGAACAGGGCATCAGCATCGCCACCATCGTGCAGCATGAATCCTTCGAGGCCGCCACCGCCGACGCCGTCCCCGTCGTGGTAACCACCCGTCCGGCCGATGAACAGGCCGTGCAGCGAGCCCTCTCGGCGATGACCGACCTGGACGTGGTCTTCGGCCGGCCGGTGCACATTCCCGTTCTCGATGAACAGGCCGAGTGACAAGACCATGTCACTCGCGGTGATGTGTCGCCGCGGCGCCGGCGACGATAGCCGCCGCCGCGATGGCCGCCGTCTCCACCCGCAAGATCGCGTCGCACAGCCGCACCGGTCGGCCGCCCAGCTCTTCGATGGCCGCGCACTCCCTCTCGGTGAAGCCGCCCTCCGGGCCGATGAAGATCAAGACGCCGACCTGCCGATGGTCTTCCCCCCGGGCCTCACCAAGAGCCTCGTGCAGCGTGCGGGCCGCGCAAGCCGGGTCCCCGTAGAAGATCCGCCCCTTACCGGCCGCCGCAGCGATCTCGTCAATGCCGCGCGGATCCTCGATGGCCATGGTGGTGCGGTGCCCCGCCTGTTTGGCCGCCTCCACCGCCTTGCGCCGCCAGCGCCCCAGCTTCGTCTCGCCCGGCAGAACCTCGCCCCGATCCGTACGCAGCAAGTGCAATCCGCGGACGCCGAGTTCCGCGCACTTCTCCACCAGCGTGTCCGCCCGGCCACCCTTCGGCGCCGCCACCGCGAGATGTATCTCCGGCCCATGCTCTCGATCAGCTTCTCCACGACTGGTGACCTGCACCTCGAATTGCGACCGGCCCACGGAGCAGATTCGCCCGGACACCTCGCCGCCCCGGCCGTCGAACAGCACCACCTCTGCGCCTACCCCCAGGCGCAGGACACGCAGCCCGTGGCCAGCCTCGCTGCCGCCCACCCGGATCACCGGTCCACTCAGATCCTCGACCTTGAAGCGCCTGGTCCTCATGGACACATGTTCAGGGCCATCGAAACCGACGACAAGTTGCCGCCCTGCGGTAATCGGGCGGATCATGATGCCGCATCGGGGTGCACCAGCCATGACCCTCAAGTAGCCCTACCGTAAGGCCGATAAAAATGGCAACGAAGCCCTTTAAGGTAGCATGGTGAAGGCTCTTGTGCCGTGATGGACACCCAGGAAAATACGTCCTTGCCAGAGGATCCGCCGGTCACCGTTGGCGAGAATGAGGTCGAGCGTCTCCTAGACCAGGCCCAGAGCCTGGCCGAAGAGATTGCCTCCTCGACCGGCGCCGATGCCGATGCCCCCGAATCCCCACCGGCCGCCCGGGCCCCCGCCGAAGATGCTGCCGATCCACTGGCCGGCGCCGACGCCGTCGAGAAGACCCTGGCAGAGTTGGGCGACCTGGTCAACGGTACTCAGTCGACCGAGGCCAACGGAGAGGATGGACCGGCCCCGGATCCGGCGGCCGGAGTCTCCACTGGACCAGCGGGCCAAGATGCCCCCGTTGTGGCGGAAGCAACCGAGCCGCACGCCGACCGCGAGACGGCCCGGGATGAACCGACCGACGAGGCCCTGATCGACGATCTCGACACCGAGCTGGCGGCAGCTATAGACGTTGACCTCAGCGAGCCTCTGCCGGGCGCGGGATCCGATGCAGACGCCCAGACCCCGGATAAGTCCCAGCAAGCCAAACCGCGCACCAGGCGATCGATCAAACAGCTCATCGCCGCGTCGCGACATTTGGTAGTGGACGCGGCCAAGCCCGCGGCCGTTACCGTGGTGAACGCCATCTTGCTCCCCATCCTGATTCTCGATCGACCATTCGCCAACCTCTCGCCAACCACCAAGAGACGCATCGGCCAATTGGCCCTGATCACGGTCCTGATGGGGATCATCTCACTGGTGTTGCCCGGGATGTTCGAGCACAACCCTTACGAGCATCTGGACCCCTAGCCTGGAGACCACTAGGCAGGGCGAATACTGATGTCCGACCCGGCCGGGTAGAGCCGAGACTCGCCGCGCGGAGACCAGTCTGAGATCCGTTGGCCAACTTCGGAAAGAGGATTGAGAAAGGTTAGAGGGTGGCTACATGCCGTAGGTGGCCGGCTCGAAGTCGGCCTCGGTCAGGCCCACGTTGAACCTGATGTCGCGGTATTCGTACTTGCCCAGCAGGTTGGCGGAAGAATGGGCATCATCGGAATAGCAATACACCGCCACCGGCACGCGGTACTCCTGGTCGATGAAGATATCCGTGCTGCGGTCGGGATACCGGCCTCCCTCGCCGGTGTACGGCAGATGACGGCGTATGACCCACACCGGCCGGCCGTCGAAATGAGTACTCCCCCGGAAGGTAAGCCGCAGCTCATCGCGCGACTTGGCGATCTCGCAGTACTTGATTAGCAGATCCAGCGTTCGCCCGAAGCCGAACTCGTCGATCGAACGTCGGGCGGTCCGTCGAGCCATGGATCCGTGAATCGGCATCTTGATGCTCTTGACGAACAACTTGGCCACCGCACCCGGCTGGCAGACGGCTCGTTCCCGGTGGGCGGGATCCTCGGCCTGCGGATTGGTCCACTGCCCCTTGACGTACAGCACCCGGCTGGCCAGGCCGGCGTTGCGCACCCATTCCATCATCACGCTGTAAGGCGCCTGCCGGAAGCGGACCTCGATCTCCTGCTCGGCACTCATGCCCGAGCCCAGGAGTTCCTGCTTGATCATGGTGCAGCGATAGTCGGTTACTTCCTGGAGGTGACGCTGGCGTGTTTCGATCAGGGCGGCCAGCGGATCTTGCCGCAGCAACCGCTCGAACGGGTCGGACGCCACCCGGGGCTCGGCCAGGACAATGGCGGAGTGCTGGGTCAGCACCGGTTGATAATCTTGATGGGAAAACTCGGCGTAGAGAATGCCCGCCAAGGCCAGCCCGAAAACAAGCTGTATCCTGCGCCGCGTCTTTTGCGCCTGCATTCCTGGCATTCGCCGTTGACCTCATCGCCTCTCGAGAGGCGGTTTCGCTCGGGGCCGCTGCTTACCCGTCCGGCGCAGCCAACTTGCGGCCACCCCGTGGGGCTCGACGCCCTCCAACCCCGGCTACCAGTTCATCGGTATGGGCCTTTCTCAGCGTTAGCGAAGATTACCTTCCCAGTGCGGCGAGTCCGTCCGTGGCTGTGAGCGAGCGAGAGTATCCGTTCTAACCTCATTGAGACGCGCCTGCCCCGCGCCGAAGCATCGCGTTCGTCGAAGCCAGGGCGACCTCGACTCTGCTTATACACGCCTCAACTTAGAAGTGTAGCAATGCTGATAAGTCCCGTCAAACCCCCAGACCGGATCAAACAGATGACATGCATAACTCCCCGGCTCGCAACTTCCTTTGACACAAGACCTTACAGGAATCTGCCGACCATCGCCCTGGATTATGTGTACAGCCTATGGGTCGAAATATAGGCCCTCGCCGCCATCGGCAGGAGGTATCGGATCGAACGACCCGCCCCCACCCGCATCCGGATATCGGACGAGCTGATGTCGATCGCCGGCGTAGCGCAGCGGTCCTGGAGAAGCCCTTGGGCATGTTCATCCCCCACCGCCTCGGCCAGAACCGACTTCGCCGGGGCCTCCCATCCCGGCCGAGCCGCCGTGACGATCCGGGCCCGTTTCACCAACTCGGCGATTCGATACCAGGTGGGCAACTCGGGGAGGGTGTCCCCGCCGATGAACCAGAACAACTCCGCCGAATTCCCGAACCGCTTCCGCAGGTGTTCGACCGTGTCGAAGGTGTAGCTCGGCCCGGCGCGTAGCAACTCCGCATCGGATACCTCGAACAGGGGATCGTCTTCCACCACCAGCCGGGTCATGGCTAGGCGGTGCTGCGGATCTGTAACCTTGCTGTCCTGCTTGTGGGGGGGCCGCGCCGAGGGAATCAGGATCACCCTGGACAGGTCAAACCGTTCGGCAATGCAACGCGCGGAGATCAAGTGCCCGAAGTGGATCGGATCGAAGCTGCCGCCGTATAGCCCGATGCGTTCATTCATGGCCTGGTCACGGCGCGTCCGTCCGGCCGGAAGTTGCCGAAGCCTCGAGCCCGGACGGATCACCGTTGTCCGGCCCGCCGCTCAACGACACCTCGCTCGGCGCCGAGACACCGGCAACCGGCCTGGCTTCGCGCCACTCGATTTGAAACCCACATTGCCCAACACTCAACGAGGCAGAAACCCGGTGCGATTCCTCCGCCTGGACTTCGGTTCGCCCACCTAGAACCAGGTAGTAACCACGGTTCGGCTCGAATCGGGCGTCAAAAACCAGATCGTAAGTGGTGCCCGACGAATCGGGACCCTTGGCCAGATCGCTGGATAGTAAATCCTCTTCCTTGATGACCAGGCCGTTCGTATCCTTGATGAAGAACCGCAGAGCATTGGTGCTCTTGGTCTCCCCCCCGGCCTGGCCGGCGGTCGATCCTGGCTGCGGACTACCCGGCACCGGCCCATCGGAGGCCGACTCCGTTGCCGTCAACCGCAGCTTGACCGCCGCTTCCAGCGGTACGCCCGACTCGTTGTCAAAGCAATACCCCAGTTGAAACTCGCCCCAGGCCGAGCCTCCGTCGCTGGCCTCTGCCAGACAGGTGGCCCCGTTTGCGCCGACCGCCTCCGCCGTGCCGCGGGCCGTTCCAGCCTGTCCCGACTTGAAGGATGTCAAGTTGAACACCGCATCCCCCGGAATCGTCACCCCGCCCGCGGTCACCTGCGCCGGACCGACATCCGGCCGCTCGCTGGCCGACCGCCTGACGTTCTGACTCACCCCGCCGTCGCCGCCGCACCCGGTCAGCAGGGCGACGCCGGCCAGTCCGGCCAGACCCCGCATTACCGCCGTTCGCCTGCCTACCACTTGATCGATCCTCGTCATATTGCATTGACCCTATCGTGATGGGACCCGGGGCACAGGAACCTCCCCTGTACCGGCACCGCCGCAGCGACGGCGCCATCACCTACTCTGATGGGGGCCTAGCCTATGACCGCGGGGGTACCATGTAAAGCCGGAGACACCCCGCCGAAGCCGCAAATGCCCCGACCACGCGGCCACCGCCTCAGATGCCCCGGTCCTCGACAAGAGCCCCCGATCTTGGCTGGGGGGTACGTACGCCGGCCCGCGGTCCTCGCCCACCGCCGGCCGGACTGCCCGCCCCCAACTTGCCCGGGAGAATCAGGACCCCCAGCCTCCCGGCATCTGGCCAGGGAGCCACCGACGCAGTGCGACTATGTAATCCAACGGAGTTCCCCCTTCGTCGAAATGCAGCAACTGGTGATTAGAGATTCTAACAAACGCGAAGGGGCCAGGTGCCAGATCCTGTGTCTTCATCGCCTTGGGCAGCGGTGTCCCGGCTCATTATGCTGGACTGTCTCATCCAACCAACTCGCCGGCGTGATGATGCACGCCCGCCATACCCGACCAGATCTGGATCGGCCGGCTTCGCTGGCCGCCCCCGCTATACGGGAATCAACTGCGGAACGTCAAAACGCACGGCGCAGCCGATGCGGTCCGACCTCTCGTCGCTGACCTTTATCTCCGTCCGAACCACGGTCCCGTAGCCCAATGATCGTGCCAGATGCACTGACACCGCGCTGTGCGGGTGATGGCCGGCGATTCGGACCTCGTACCGTTGGCCCACGGCCAATCCGAAACCGACCGGTGCGGTGACTCGAAGCCCGGCGTCGGAGATGTCATCGGTCTTGCACCGCAGCACGGCTTGCGAGGCCACTTCAACCAGCCACACGTCACATCGAATACGGCGGCGGGTGTATTCGCGCTGGTCGCGTCGGTCGGTTTGGCCCGGCCCCAGGCCCCACCTGTCGAACATGGGCGGCTTGGCCACGTGCGGCGAGCCCAAGGGCATCGGTGTTGGTAGCTTCGTCTCGGTAGACATCCGGGCCTCCTTGCGTTCGGCGGGTCAATGTTACCGACGCAGACTGTTAACGTCCATAGAATCTAACGCCGGGGCGTGCGGCTTTATTCCCACACGCCATACTTAGGATGCTCCGAAGACACCGGACCCAACGGCCTGAGCCGAACGAGCCAGCCGGTGGTCCAGGTCTTCTCGGCTCCGTTCCCGCTCCTTTCCTTCGAACGCTCGCTTTCCCCGAAATGACTTCCCGGATTCGAGGCGCACTCCATCGATGTTGCGCGCCGAAGCCTCCGACTGCACCAGGTTCGCCGGCAGCGCGCGCTGCTCGGTTACCGATGATCACACTTCGCTATTCGATGGGCTGCGCGGCCGCGCCGGCGTGGGATGCAAGGCAGACAGAGCCCGCCATGGTCACGTGCCTGTTTCCGCTCACCGCTCCGTGCCGACAGCCACGTGAAGTCTGACGGTCTCGAATCTCGGCGCGCCTGCGGAGTCGCATCGCACAGCACGGAACAACCAAGCACCCGGAAAACCGGGCCGGTGTGAGCAATCGCTATTATACCGGACTCAGGTCCGGCGTCAACCGCGCCGGCGGCCGATGAACGCTTCTGTCCGGGCTCCCCGTCCGCGGGATGATATTGGAGCAACCACTTAGGCCCTTACCCCCGTTTTCAGGGCTGAAAAGCGTACTTCATCACGCCTCCCACGATCGTGTGCGTCGCCCGGCCGGTCAGCTCCCACCCCTCGTAAGGACAATTCCGGCTGTGAGATCGGAACTTGGAGGTGTCCACGGCCCACGACATCGACGGGTCGATGATGGTCACATCCGCGTCGCTGCCCACCCTCAACGTCCCCTTGTTCAACCCCAGCACGCCGGCCGGCACGACGGTCAGCTTGGCGATCAAGTCCGGCCAGTCCAGATGGCCCGCCGCAATCAGGGCCTTTACCCAAAGCCCCAGGGCGACTTCCAGGCCGACAATGCCAAACGGGGCGCTCTGGAAATCGCTCTCCTTGTCCTCGCGGCTGTGCGGGGCGTGATCCGTCACCAGACAATCTATCGTCCCGTCCGTCACCCCGGCAATGCAGGCCTCGACGTCCTGGCGCGTCCGCAGGGGTGGGCTCATCTTGTAGTTTGGGTCGTAGGTCTCCACCCTTTCGTCGGTCAGCAGCAGATGGTGGGGACACACCTCCGCGGTCACCGCGATGCCCCGCCTCTTGCCTTCACGAACCAACTCCACCCCGCCGGCCGTGGAGACATGGGCTACGTGATAGCGGCCTTGGGTGTTCTGGGCGATCAGCAAGTCCCGCTGAATCATCACCTCCTCCGCCATCGCCGGAATCCCCGGCAGGCCCAGGCGCGTCGCCGTCAGACCTGAATTCATGCATCCCCCCGCCGCCAGGTCCGGGTCCTCACAATGTTGGATCAAGGGCTTGCCCAGCATGGTGGCATACTGCATGGCCCGGAACATCACCGTCGCACTGGCCACCCCGCCGCCGTCATCACTGAAGGCCGTCGCCCCGGCCCGAACCATCTGCCCCATCTCGGCCAGCTCCCGGCCTGCTCGGCCCTTGGTGATGGCCCCGATAGGGTAGACGTTGCACAGCCCGGCGCGGGCCGCCTGGCGATAGACGAACTCGATCATCGCTTCGGTGTCCACCGCCGGTTCGGTGTTGGGCATGCAGGCGATCGAGGTAAACCCGCCCGCCACCGCTGCGGCACAACCGGAGGCGATCGTCTCCGCATCTTCATTGCCCGGCTCTCGAAGATGCACGTGTATGTCGATCAGGCCCGGGCAGACGATCTTGCCGGAAGCGTCGATGGTCTCCGCGTCGCTCCCGTTCGTCGGGCCGATCTGCCGAACCTTGCCCCGAACCAGGGTGACGTCGGTGACCTGATCAATCGACTGCGCCGGATCGATGACTCGACCGCCCTTGATAACCATTGTCTTGCTTGCCATCCGGTCAGTCCTCGGTTTGGCCACCCCTGGAATTGCGTGCTCTTCTACGATGACCGGCCAACGAACGCCGACGCCTCCGCCTACCCCGTGTCGGCCGCCTGCTTGCAGAGGAACATCACCGCCATCCGGACCGCCAGCCCGTTGGTCACCTGGCGCAGGATGACGCTCTGCTGGCCGTCGGCCACGTCCGCCGACATCTCGACTCCCCGATTGATCGGCCCGGGATGCATCACCAGCACGTCGGGCTTGGCCCGTTTCATCCGCTCGGTGGTCAGGCCGAACAGCCGCGAGTATTCCTGCAGGCTGGGAAAGACGATCGACCCCACCCGCTCGTGCTGCACCCGCAGCATGTTGATCACATCAAACTCGTCGATCACCGCGTCAAAATCGTGACGGACCCGGGCCCCCATCTGCTCGAAGACCTTGGGCACCAGCGTCGGCGGACCCACCAGGGTCACCTCGGCCCCCAGCTTGAGCAGCCCGTGCAAGTTCGATCGGGCCACCCGCGAGTTGGCCACGTCTCCCACGATGGCCACCTTCAAGCCGTCGATACGCCCCTTGGACTGTCGCATGGTATAAATGTCCAGCAGGCCCTGGGTGGGGTGCTCGTGCCTCCCGTCGCCGGCATTGATCACGCAGCAATTCACATTGCGGGCCACCAGGAGTGGGGCCCCCGCCGCGGGGTGACGGCAAACAATCAGGTCCACCCCCATGGCCTCGATGTTCCGCACCGTGTCCCGAAGCGACTCCCCCTTGCTCAGCGAGCTGGTCCGGGCCGTGAAATCGATCACGTCGGCACTGAGCCGTTGGGCGGCTAGAGTGAAACTGGTCCGCGTCCGCGTGGAATCCTCGAAGAACAGGTTGACCACCACTCGCCCGCGCAAGGCCGGGACCTTCTTCACGCTGCGGGTCGACACGTCCTCGAACGCCTCGGCGGTGTCCAGGATGAAGGTGATCTCCTCGCCGGTCAGCTCCTCCAGCGAAAGCAGATTGCGGTGGGGCCAGACGACCGACTCCCGGGCCGTCCCCTGGGCCTCCAGGACCAGCCGCTTGGCGTCACTTGCGGGATGGCCGACCTGGTCCACTACTCCGCCTCCACGCGATCCACTCCGTTGGTCTCCTGTAGCATGACCGTTACTTGCTGGTCGTGCCCGTCGGTTCCCACGCCCACAAAATCAGGCTGGATGGGAAGCTCTCGACCGCCCCGATCCACCAGCACCACCAGCCGAATCGCCTTCGGCCGGCCCAGGTCGATGATCGCCGCCAGGGCCGACCGCACCGATCGACCGGTATAGATGACATCGTCCACCAGGAAGATGTACCGTCCGGCCACGTCGAAGTCGATCTCCGTGGTGCGCACCACGGCCGACGGGCCGATCTCCGCCAAGTCGTCGCGATATAGGGTGATATCCAGCGTTCCGAAGGCCACCTCGACTACCCCGCGGGCCTCCAGCATGCCCATCAAACGCCGGGCCAGGTCGTTGCCCCTCCGCCGGATCCCGATCAACCCCACCGGGCAACCCGCCGGGATCGACGACGCGATCTCGCCAGCCAGCCGCTCCAGGACGCGACGAATACCGTTGTCTTCTAGGAGTACTTGCATGATTCGACCGCGAGGATAACCGGCTCATCGCCCTCCGGCAAGGAGCCGCCGGTCGCCGCCATCACCGACGGCGACCCCCGCGACGCCATCCCGCAAGTACCCCTCCAGGCCAGCCCGGCCTGGGCCGCCCCCCGCGCGCCCGATCACTGCCCCAAACCCCGTGCCCCCCCGTCGCCTCCCCTCAGGCCGCAGTCATGGTATAATCATCCTCTCGGCTCCCCGGTCCGCCCTGTCGGCGGCCGCCGATGGTCAGGGGGTCTCTTCCAGTACCGGCAGTGTTGGGGTGTAACCTATGAGGATCGGCCTCGTCATTCTGGGAGTCCTGGCCGCCGGCAGCGGCGGCTGGTTCGGCTACAGCAAGTTCCTGGCGGACGATGGTGCCGACCAGTACATAGTCCAGCCGCTGGACCGGGGCGACATCGTCAAGACCATTTCCGCCACCGGTACCATCGAGCCGCTGGTCAAGGTGATCGTCGGCACCGAGGTCAGCGGCAAGATCACCCGTTGGTATGCCGACTTCAACGCCAAAGTCACCGAGGGATTCGTCCTCGCGGAAATCGACCCCGAGAGATTCCAGACCGCCCTGGAGCAGGCTGCGGCCGATCTGGCCCTGGCCCAGGCCCGCGAAGAAGAACTCCGGATCCGCGCCAAAGACGCCCAACGAGAATATCAGCGAGTCCAGGACCTTTTCGAGAGCAACATCGCCAGCGAGAACGAAGCCCTCGTCGCCCAGGCCGAGGGCGATGCCGCCCGCGCCGCCCACAAAGGGGCCGTCGCCAGCGTTCAGGCCGCCACCGCCCGGCTAAACGCCGCCCAGGTCGATCTGGACCGCACTATCATCCGCTCGCCCATCGACGGGGTGGTCATCTCCCGCACCATCGACGTTGGCCAGACGGTGGCCGCCTCCTTCCAGACTCCCGAGCTGTTCTTCATCGCCAACGATCTCACCCGCATGCAGGTCAACGCCAACGTCAGTGAATCGGACATCGGGATGATCGCCGAGGGGTTGCCCGCCGACTTCCGGGTCGACGCCTATCCCGGGCGGACCTTCCAGGGGACCATCTCCCAGATCCGCTACAACGCCAACGTAGTCGACGGCGTGGTCACCTATGTCACCTTGATCGAAGTTGCCAACGAAGACCTGGCCCTCCGCCCGGGCATGACCGCCAAC
>CAZFMS010000027.1:0-23325 GCA_964520125.1 uncultured Planctomycetaceae bacterium | reverse complement strand
GGTCAAGGAGCTGGAGCTGGCGGAGGAACTGGCCGAGCAGATTGCAGAGGCCTGCCGCAAGGAATCAGTGATCGTCCAGGAGGAGCTGGAGCAAGAGAAGCTGGCTGCGGCGAAGGCGCTAAAGGAAGCCGCGGCGGCCGAAGCCGCGGCAGCCGAAGCCGCGACGGCCGAAGACACGACGACGGAAGGCACGACGCCGGAAGGTGCGACGACGGAAGGTGCAGAGCCGGAAGGCGCCGCGGCCGAAGGCACGACGACGGAAGGTGCGGAGCCGGAAGCAGCGTCGGCTCCGGCTTCAGCGGATGGCTCGGCAGCAGGCGATGAGGATACCGAAACTGTCCCCGGGGACGAACCCGAGGGATCTCCCGCCGAGGATGAGGTGGTGGGTGCCGCGGTGCCGGATGCCAGCGAAGGAGAAACGGCTACAGAGGACTCGAATACGCCGACGGGGATCGCCTCTGAAGCCCAGGTTCAGGATGAGGGAGCCGCTTCGACCTAGGGGGGGACCGGAGTCGCGGCGGCGGGTTAGTCGTCACCAGGGTGGCGCAGGCACCGGCCGCGGTTGTTGGACTCCCCGAGGAGTTGAGCAGTGAGGGGTCGGCAAGGAGGCTCGGCCGCCGGCAGCAGCGGCGGGCAGGGGGAGAGGAGTTCGGTCCCGGGCGGCGTTGAACCATTGTGGAAGCGCTGGCCCGCTGGCCGCGGAGAAGAGACTTGGCTGAGAAAAAAAAGCGTATCCATCACCTGGCGAAAGAGCTTCTCGTCAAGAGCAGCACGATTATCGAGAAGTGTCACGCCGAGGGCATTGAGATCAAGAACCACATGCACGTGGTCTCGGCGGGAATGGAGGCCACCATCCGCGAGTGGTTCAGCGAGGGTGCGCACACCACGACACTGGAGGAGTCGCAGCGAGTCAACCTGCTGAAGGTTCGCCTCAAGCCGGCGCGCAAGAAGAAGGTCAAGGCCGAGGTTGAACCGGATGTCGACGTAGGTACGGCAGTGGCTGTTGCGGAGGCTCCAATCGAGGCACCCGCCGCCGAGGCCCTGACCGTCACGGAGACGCAGACGGAATCCCCGGCGGGCGAGAGTTCCGAGGAGGTTGCCGAGGAGGTTGCCGAGCAGGTTGCCGAAAGCACGACGCAAGTCCTACCGCCACCCGCCGAGAAGGCGGAGCCCGCTGTCGAGCCCCCCGTTCCTGCCAAGCCTGTCGAGGGAGATCTTCCCTCGGTAGCGGCGTCGGCGCCCGAGGCGCCACCGGCAAAGCCGGTCACGCCTCCTGATCCGGCGCAGGTGGTCCCTGGTCCACAAAACGTTCCCCAGCCGGCCAAGCTGTCGGGGCCCAAAGTGATCAGGGTTGAGCGGCCTGATTTCGTCGAGGCTCCTCGGCCGGCATTCCGCCCGGCATCCCGCCCGGCGGCTCGTGCCCCCGGCACTTCCGGGCCCCCTAAAGAAGAAGATGAATCTCGGTCTCCCCGCAGGAAGGGTCGTGGGCGAGGTCCTGAAACTACGCGTGGCCGGGAGGCCGGGTCGGAGGTGACCGCCGCCGGCAAGCATGCCCCCCCGCGTCGCAGTCCCCGGGACTCGCGGGACGTGGTGAACGAGAAGTTCCGCGAATGGCGCGACCGGGACCTGATCGAGCGTAGAGAGCGTCTGGATCATGTCTCCGGCCGGGGGATCGGCGGACTGCGGGCGATTGAGGGCAAGGCCCCCACGCGGCGTGGTCGTCAGCGTGGCGTCCAGGTGATGGCCAAGAAGGACAAGGTCGAGATGACCGAGCCGATCGTGGTCAAGGATCTGTCCCGAGAAGCGGGTATTCCCGTCAATGAGATCGTCAAGAAGCTGATGGAAGATGGCATCCTGGCGGGGATCATCAGCACTATCGATTCAGAGAAGGCCCAGTTGATCGCCGCGGACCACGGTGTCGAACTGACCATCCTGAAGGCCAAGAGCGGCTTGGACAAGTTGGCCGAGGAGTTCGCGGCGCTGGAGCGTCCGCACTTGGCCCCCCGGCCGACAATTGTGACCGTTCTGGGGCACGTTGACCACGGGAAGACGAGCCTCTTGGATCGGATTCGGCAGGCCAACGTGGTCGAGGGCGAGGCCGGTGGCATCACTCAACACGTCGGCGCATATCGGGTGCGGGTCGGTGACAAATGGGTGACCTTCCTGGACACCCCGGGCCATGCGGCCTTTACCGCGATGCGGGCTCGGGGGGCGAACCTCACCGATGTCGTGGTACTGGTTGTAGCCGCTGACGATGGGGTGATGCCCACCACCATCGAGGCCATCAACCACGCCCGGGCCGCGGAAACGACGATCGTGGTGGCTCTGAACAAGATCGACCTGCCCCACGAACTCATCAAGCTATACGGCCAGCTTGCCGAGCATGGTCTGACGCCGACGGGGGACTGGGGCGGCGAAACAGACGTGATTGCGACCTCGGCCCTGACCGGTGATGGGGTCGACGACCTGCTGGCTCACCTGGCGACGCTCAGCGACTTGATGGAACTTCGGGCTGATCCGACCATCCCGGCATACGGTACGGTCGTTGAGGCGGAACGGAGTGGCAGCCTGGGCAGTGTCGCCCGGGTGCTGGTCCAAGAGGGGACGCTCAGGCCCGGCAACGTGCTGGTCTGCGGAGGAGCCTACGGCAAGGTGCGTTCACTCCGGGGCGATCAGGGGCGTTTGCTGGATGAGGCCGGGCCCTCGACCCCCGTGGAGGTGACCGGCCTGAGTGAAGTACCCGAGGCGGGAGACCGCTTCTATGTGGTTGACAGCCCCAGCCGGGCGAAGAGTATCGCCGCCGAAACCGCGGTTCAGCGGCGGGATCGTGGGCTTACTCGGGTGGCCATGCCGACCAGCCTGGAATCGGTCTTGGCCAGTGCTGCCGAGGGGGAGATTCCGGAGTTGCAGGTTATCATCAGGGCCGACGTTCAAGGTTCGGTGGATGTACTGAAGGAGGAATTGACCTCCTTCCCGGACGACCAGGTGAAGCTGAACGTACTGCACGCGGGCGTCGGGGTAGTGACGGAAGCTGATATCGTGCTCTCCCGAGCGAGCAAGGCGATCATCATCTCCTTTCATGTCGTCCCGGATCCGACGATCAGCAAGATGGCCAAGGAACAGGGCGTCGACATTCGCAGCTACCGCGTGATCTACAAGGTGATGGACGATATCCGCAAGGCCCTGGAGGGTCTGCTCACGCCCGATCAGAAGATCGAGCTGCGCGGCCGGGCGGAAGTGCGCGAGGTATTCAGCATTTCCAAGGTTGGCAAGATCGCCGGCTGTTACGTGCGTGACGGGTTGATCACCCGGTCACACATGGTGCGCGTGGTGCGCGACGGAGTCGTGGTGCGCGACGAGGGCACGGTGGAATCCCTGCGGCGGTTCAAAGACGACGTCAAGGAAGTGAAGACCGGCTTCGAGTGCGGCATCCGCGTCACCAACTTCAATGACCTCAAGCCCGGTGACATGATTGAAGCGTTCGAAATTGTGCAGGTGGCCAAGACGCTGAACGTTTGATGCCGCGCTGCTCTGGGGCCGAGTCGCGGCAGACCGCTAAGTCCCCGGGGGAGCGACGGTGGGTTGTCAGGAATGCAGGCGGCCGGCGGTGCCGGTAGCCGGTCGCGGGCCGATAGCGAGTAATCGGCCAGGGGGTCCGCGTGGTCGTGGGTGTGTTGGAGTTGACCTTGTCGATTCCCGAGGCCATGTCGCTGAAGGACAAGCGTCGGGTGATCAAGGGTCTGAAGGAGCGACTCGGCGGGCGGCACAATGTCTCGGTAGCCGAGGTGGATAATCTGGATGAGCACCGCCGGTGTCAACTGGCCGTGGCCATGGTGTCGAATGACCGGCGTTTTACGGATCGGTGCCTCTCCAAGATCGTTGATGAGATTCGGAAGCAGCGGTCCGTGGAATTGATCACCTACGGAATCGAGCTGTTTTGACGGTCGACGACCAGCGGCCATCCCCTGGGCCGTTTCTCAGGGGGGAACGGCAGATCCTCGAGAGAGTGCCATCGCGTTGGCCCGCGCGGCAGCACCTCAGGAGTCAGGCGCAGGGAATCCGCAGGCGGGCTCGGACCACTTGGTGAAGTAGATGTCCTATCGTAGGGCCAGGGTTTCTCACTTCGTGCGGGACGTCGTCAGCGACGCCATTGCGAACCGGGTCTCGGATCCGCGGGTCAGTCGTTTCACCAGCGTCACCCGGGTGGAAGTGTCCGTCGATCTGCGCATGGCGAACGTCTACGTCAGCGTGATGGGCACCGAGGCCGAGGCGACCACGACCATGAAGGGCCTGCAAAGCGCCCGGGGCATGATCCAGACGCGGCTGGCGCGGCGGCTGGATATGCGGCAGTGCCCGATCCTCCGTTTTCATCTGGACCACGGTCTAAAATCGGCGATCGAGACGATTCGCCGAATCGATCAAGCTGACGGCCAAGCACCGAGGGATTGCTCGGTCCCTGAAGGGGATGCAAGCGGGCCTTCGGTCGGCGCGGAGGGCGGTCGAACAGACCCGTCCTCGAATTCCGGAGTAGACCAATGAAAAAGCAGCGGCAGTACGTCTGGCAGATAAGGAGGCTGTTCAGCAAGCTGAAGAAAGAGGGTGGGAAGACCACTCTCCAGCCGGTTGAGGATCCGATGGACCAACTACTGCGCGGGATGCTCAGCACTTTCGCTTCCGAGTCTCGCGCCGAGGTGGCCCTGGGAAAGCTCCGCGCTGCGGTGGTAGACCTGAATGAGCTGCGGGTCACCCCAATCTCGGAGATCGTGGGGATCATCGGCGTGGACTATCCCCATTGCCGTAAGGCGGCGGAGGAAATCTCGCGGGGTTTGAATTCGGTCTTCAATAACCTACACGGCCTGGACCTGAGCTTCCTGAAATCCTCCTCTCGAAAATCGGCGGAGGCCTTTCTCAACTCGCTCGACGGCGTCGGAGCCCATGCCAAGGCGACGGTGATCATGCGCTGCCTGCTGGGGCATGCGGTGCCGCTGGACGTGCATATGCACACCTATCTCCGGAGACGCGGATACATTCCCGAGGGAGCGACCGTCGATGACGCCCAGAAGCGGATAACCAGGGCGATCAAGGAGAGTGATGCCGGCAACTTCTACGTCCTCCTGAAGCGATACGCAGCGGCCCGGGCCCCGCGGAAGCCGGAAGCCAGGAAGATCCCGACCGCCAAAGCCGCCTCGACCAAGACCAAGACCGCGACCAAACCCAAGACCGAGACCAAGACCGCGACCATGGCCAAGGGTAAGACTTCGGCAGTCAAATCGTCGGCCAAGGGGAAGACTGCCCAGGGGAAGACCGCTCCGAAGAGAACCAAGCAGAAGACCGCGGCCACCGCGACTACCCAAAGAAGAGAGACTCTCGCCGGTAAGGCACGAGAGAAGGCCAAGAAGGTGGCCGCACTCAAGAAGAAGGCCGGAGCAATGAAGGAACGAGCCGTCAGCCAGCGACATCGCCGATCCCGCAAGGCCTCTGCCGCCCGCAGCCGCTGAAACACGACGGCACTCGTTACGGAGAACGAAAGGGCCATGTCTCCAAGAACTCGACGCGCTTCGCGCTGCCTGATCGGGCTGTCGGTGTTGGTGAGCATCGGCGTTGCTTGCAGTCGGCCCAGCATGCCCGGCGTACCGGGCGAAACTCCTGACGGCGATTCTCGGGTCCTCCTGAAGCTCGAGCAGATCCTCCCGGTGCCGCGGTTTCCCAAGGCCGAACTGGCGGAGCCGGCGGGATTGTCGGAATTGTCGGAGCAGGTGCGTCGCCACGTCGACCAGGGACGGGATCTATTCGATCAGCGGCGTTGGACGGAGGCCGCCGAGGCATTAGAGCAAGCCATCCAAGAAGAACCGCGGCTGGTTGATCCCCGAATCTTGCTGGCCCGGGCATTCCTGCAGGAGGGTCGCCGCGGCCCGGCGGAGAGTCGGCTTCGAGAGGCGTTGAGGTATCGTCCGAAAGACGTGGCCGTGCACCAATTGCTCGGGGAAATCTCCGCGCAAGAGGGTGGGACCACGGAGGCGATACACCACTTCCGTTTGTCCCTCCGGGCAGATCAGGCTCCAGAGGAGAGGGCCGCGGAGATCGGCGAGAGCCAGCCCCCCCCACGTCCGGAGCGGGTCTTGGCCCACTTGTCGCTGGCCCTGGCCCTACGCAAAGAAAGGTATCTCACCGCCGCCGTTGATCAACTCGAGTCGTACCTTGCCATAACGGCAACGCCCACCCCCCAGATGTTGCAGCACCACGAACTTGACGAAGTGCTGTCCCTCCCGCGCGGCGGCACGATTCGGTTGATCGCGGAGATCCAAACGGAATTACGGTACTACGACCAAGCGGCGGCGACATACCGGCGGGCCCTGGCCCAGAGCCCGGACGATGCTTCGTCACACCGAGGCCTGGCCATTTCGCTGGCCAGGGCGGGGCGGGCCGGCGAGGCCCTGGATGTTGCGGGCGAGTCGCTGCGCAAGACCCTCCGGGCGGCAGCAGGTGGCGCAGGGGGGCGTCCAGGAGGACGGACGAGCCTGGGGAGAGATAGTCTGGCGTTGCTGGAGGAGGTCTGCCGGCTGATCGGTGATCCCGGGCGCTACGACGCCGAGTTGGTCCGCCTGGCGGAGCAAACGGAGGATATAGGCGGGCGGATGGTGCTGGCCGAGGCCCTCCTGCGGCGCGACCGGACCGATGCCGCAATCGGCATACTGGAGCCGGTGGTCGGGGAGGGTTCGCCGGGAGGTGCCCGGCGGGGCTCGGCCCGGGCGAGGGCACGCTACCTGCTCGCCAGGCTGTACCTCCGGCGTGGCGATGTGCCCCAATCCCTGGAATTGATAATCGAAGCCCTACGGGCCCGACCGGCAAGTTACCAAGAGGCCCGGGCAGTGCTGGCCGAGGGGGGGCGCGGCCTGGGCGGCGACAAGCTGATCGAGCATGCCCAACGGCTGTGTCGCAGGCCCGACGCCGATGCGGCCGGGCGGTTTGTTTGCGGCCAGGCCCTGCTGCTGGATGGGCAACGGCGAGAAGCGTCGAAAATGTTCGAGGCGGCCGGGCGTCTCGATCATGATTTCGGCCCCCCGTTTGTGGCCCTGGCAGGCTTGCACATCGAGGAGAAGAAGTGGAGGGAGGCGATTGGCGCCGCCGATGCCGCCCTCGACGCCGGCCTGGAGGGCGCCGAAGTCTACCTCTTCAAGGGCCGGGCCCACGACGCGCTGGGTGAGCACGACGATGCTGACGTAGCGTTGTTGGAGGCGTTTGGCCAAGACCGCGAGTCTGCCGAGGCCCTCTTCCTGTTGGCCCGATCCGCCGCCCGCCGGGTCCAACTGGGGCGGTGCGAGCGGCTATACCGACGTATACTTGATGAGGTAGATCCCCGATTCGGGCCCGCCCGGGAGAAGCTGGTTCGCTTGTATCTGGATAGCGGCATGATCGAGAGGGCCAAGGAATACTTCGCGGGTTTCGCGGATCTCGGACTGAGTGGCCCGGCGGCGGGTCGGTGTCGGGCCTATCTCGATCTGCGGACCAGCCGCGATCAGGACCGGCTCGAAGTATACCGCGGCGAACTGCGGCGGATCATCGCCGAGTTTCCCGGGGGCACGCGAACCTACGTTGATCTGGCCATCACCCACTTTGCAGCGCGCGAGTATCAAGAGGCCTTCGACCAGGTCCTCAAAGGCCTGGAGTTCGATCCCCAGGCCATGGGGGCCCGGGAACTCCGAGCGGAACTGGAGGTCAAGCTGCTGAGGTTCGACGCCGCTGCGGCGACTTTCGACGGCCTGCTGGAGGATCGTCCCGCCGGCCGCCAGTACCTGCAGCGCCGGCTGGAACAATACATGAACCAGGCCGATTTCGAGGGCGCGGTCGGGTACCTAAGGCAACTCCTGGGTCGAGCAGATCTCCGCCAGCGCCGCGCTTTCCATACCGGCGAGTTGATCGAGGTCATGAAGATGGCCCGACGCTATGACCAAGCGGTCGAAACAGCCAAGGGCTGGCTGGACGAATCTCCGGCCGGCGGACAGGCCCGGGCGAGCTATCTTTCCGCGTTGGCCAAGGCCGGCCGGTGCGGAGAGGCGGTGGAGGCGGCGGAGGGCTGGCTGGCGGAGGACCCCACCAACCCCGACCTCCGCCGACAACTGGTCGGGCAGTTGAGCAATGGTGGGCGGCACGTCGAGGCCCAACGACGTATCCTCGCCTGGCTGGCCGGTGCCCCGGATGACCTCCAACTCAACGAGTTGCTGATCCGCTCGTGCTGGTCGAGGAAGCAGTGGGACAGTGCCATAGAACTGTCACAGGCGGGGGCGGAACAAGTCAAGCACGAGACCCAATACGGCCGGCTACTGCTGGAGAGCTACGTCGGGGGCCGGCGCTATGACCTGGCCGTCGCCTTGTGCCAGGATCGGTTGAGTGCGGTGGAGTCATTCCACCGGCAGCCGGGGATTGCCGGCGACGTTATTAGTGGGCGGTTTTATTACGAGGCAACTAAAGGCGGCTACCGTGCTCTGGTGGTGACCTTCCTGGCCGCCGAGCGGTACACCGAGGCGGAACAGGTAGTCCACCGGCTCTTGCAGGCTCAAATGGATCGGAAGGATCTGGGCGAGCAACCTGACGGTCCCTGGGTGACCAGCTTGCGGCAATTCCTGGTGAGGATCTTTCGACAGACGGGTCGATCCGCACGGGCCATCCAGCAACTCGAGCGAATCTACGCCCGGGCCCCCAACGACCCCGGCATCTGCAACGACCTGGGCTACACCTGGGCCGATGCGGGAATCAACCTGGACCGCGCCGATCGACTGATTCGTTTCGCCGTGGGCGAGAGGCCGCGGGAGTCGGCCTATCTCGACAGCCTGGGCTGGGTGCTCTACAAGCGCGGGGAGATCGACCAGGCGGTCCGTTACCTGCGGTTGGCCGTGCGTCAGGCGGACCCGGCCGATCCGGTCATCCATGACCATTTGGGGGATGCGCTTTATCTGGCCGGCCTGGCCGAGGAGGCTCGGGACCAATGGTCGAGGGTGCCGGATTTGTTCGAGGCCGATGGTGACGCCCCGCCGGATGCCGACGAGGCCGATTTGCTCGAGCGGATCGAGGCCAAGCTGGGGCAACTGGACGCCGGTGAGGAGGTCCGGACGGCCGTGGTGGTGGGTCTTTCCACCACTCAGCCGGCGCCGGAGGAAGAGTAGCCCCGGCGAAGGCGGCGACGGGGTCCGGATGTGCCGTTTGCCGTCGGAAGGCTGAGGCCGCGGCCCCCGGGGGTGGGCAGGCGAACGCCTTTGCGGATAGAATATACGGGACGATGCTCAAGACCAGGAGGGACTCAGCCCATGTCAGGCCATAGCAAGTGGAACAACATCAAGCACAAGAAGGCGGCCAATGACGCCCGGCGCGGCAAGCTATGGAGCAAGTTGGCCCGCTACATCATCGTGGCGGCGAAGACCGGCGGCGGCGAACCCAACATGAACCTCCAGCTCCGCTATGCGATCGACAAGGCCCGGGACGCCAACATGCCCGCGGACACGATCGAGAAGGCGGTCAAGCGGGGGACCGGCGAGCTGGGGACCGCGGAGTTCGCCCCGGCGGTCTACGAAGGCTACGGCCCTGGTGGGGTGGCCTTCATCGTCGACGCCCTGACGGATAACCCCAACCGCACCGGACCGGAGATCAAGAAGATCTTCGAGCGCGCCGGGGGCAGCCTGGGCACGACTAACTGCGTGAGTTGGAACTTCTCGACCAAGGGTGTGTTTTCGATAAACGCCGGCGACGTGGAGGAGAATGCGTTGATGGAGGTGGTCGTTGAAGCGGGGGCCGACGACGTGCAGAGGGACGGAGACATCTTCGAGGTGACCTGTGAAGTGTCGGCCTACGAGTCCGTTCGCAAGGCCCTGGCAGAGAAGTCCATCCCCACCCAGCAGGCGGAGATCACCAAGATCCCCGGCACGACGGTGGAGGTAGACGAGAAGCTCGGCGAGAAAGTCCTTCGGTTGGCCGACACCTTCGAAGATCACGACGACGTGCAGCAGGTCTATAGCAATTTCGATATCACCGACGAAATCCTGGCCAAGATCACCGGCTAGCACCGACCGGCGACCACCCGCCCATTATCGACGCCCCGCAATTGATCACTGATTACCACTCCACTTCCTCCGCGTTCAAGCCAATCCCAGCAGCCACAGGAATTCGCGATTGCCCGCCCGGCCGCGGATTGGGCTTTCGACCTCGCCGGCCAGGTGCAGCCCCAGCTTCGGCGGTAGATCGCGGATCGGAATCAGGACGGACTCGATCGATTCGTCGGGCAGGACGCCGCCGCGGAGCATCTTCGGGGGGGCCTCATAGTGGGGCTTGACCAGGCTGATGATCTTGCCGCCATCACCCAGCAAACTGCGGGCCACGGGCAGGATGCGGGCCTGGGTGGTCCAGCCGGTGTCGATGGTCACCAGCTGCACCGACTCGGCCAGCCGCAGGTGCAGGGCATCGGTTCGCTCCATGACCACGACTCGATCGTCGGTTCGTAGATGATAGGCCAACACTCCATAGCCCCGGTCGACTGCGTAGACCTTGGCCGCCCCGCGGCGTAGCAGGCAGTCAACGAATCCGCCGGTGCTGCAGCCCAGGTCGGCACAAGTCACCCCCCGGACCGGGACTTGAAACACCTCCAAGGCATGAGAGAGCTTGGCCCCCGCCCGACTGGCGAAGCTGTCTTGTTGCTCGGCGTTCATCAGGACCATCCACCCTCCGGCGTCCTCCTACTCCACCCCAGGCGGATGAAGCAAGAGCACTGAACGGCATTATTGGTCAATGTGTGGCAGCGGGTACAGGATAAGCAAAAAGTCACCGGCTTGCCCGGCGGTCGGCCCTGAGCCATCGGGAGTTCATGGCGTCGCCGAGAATCGGAAGCGCGTTCTTCGCCGACGGGATGGCTGGCCGTCTCCCGGCTAGGGTCGGCTCGCCGGGTGGGGCCCTGGAAATACGGCTGCACGAGGATCAAGGGGATTGGGCAAATCGACCAATCGGAGGAGCATCCGCCGACCATACTGAAACCGGCTCAATCCACGGGAATACCACTCCCTCGCCAAGGTCGATCCGGCGGTGTTCAACAAGGGTGAACGCAGGAATGACTACGACCAGGTTTGCCGGCATTAGCGGCGCATCCCTCGTCGGGTGCCTCGCCTCGTGCCCCGGCGGGTTCCCTGTTTGGGTCCCTTCTCGCCCCGGCGGGTGTCGGGTCCCAGTTCCGGTTCGGTTTCAATGCCGGGAGCCAGGAGCATCACCATGATCCCCGACTTCTTTCCCCAGGCCACGGTTGCCTCGATTTCCTGATCGGCCTCGAAGTCTCCCAGATCAAGCGGCTGTCGGTTGGCGTCGACGAACTTGGTGACCTCGTCGATGATCAGCATCTTGATGGTCTTGCGCGGGACGCGTTTTGGCTTGTTGCCGGCCGGCTTGATGTTCAGCCGGTTGCTCGGTTTGATGCTGGAAGGCCATTGCCGGTCGTTCTTGGGAACGACCTTCAGCTTGATGAGGTCGTCTTCGATCTCGTCGACCTTGCCGACAACTTCGATGGTCTCGAAGGAGAACGACCTCAACTCCCGATGCTTCTTCTTTCTCTTCGGGCCCTCCGGATCATCTTCCGGGATTTCCCAGGAGGCCGAGCAGATCAGGCCTTTCCAGGGGATATCCTCCAGTTCGTCGGCACTGAATTGGTGGCCGCCGAGTTCGATGTGGAGTTCGTCGCTCCGACGGACGTGCACCTTGACCCGCTTGCCGTTCGGCTCCAGCGGCATGAGGTACAGAGTCCCGACGATCTCCTCGTCCTCTCCTTCCTTGGCAGGCATGAACTTGATGATCTTGCTGCGATGGCTGCCGCCCTCGCTCCAGGAGCGGTCGGTGACGTTGTGGCGTTGCCCCCTGGTCCTGCCTCCCTTGCCGCTCCGCGTCCGGGTGCGCTGGGCGGCGGCAGGTTCGGCGGCGACCAACAGGACACAGGCGGCGGCCACCAAGGCCAGGGCCCAGAATCTGGATTTACCGGTCGTTATCGATTTCATCAGAAACTCCTCCGGCCGAGGACGCCGGTGGTCAGTTCCCTCCCCAGTCACGCGCAGAAGCTACCTAGCAGTCTAACGCCTAATCGCACCTTACTCAACCGATTCTATGCCGCCGGCAGGGGCCTAATCCAGTGGTGGGGGGGCCTCCGGGCGGCCGGCAGCGAGGCCTGGGGCCCGGCCGGGGCCGAAATGGCACACCGGAGAGGGACCAGATGCCGGTTCTTCGGCCATTCCGGAGACGATGCCGGCCTGTCGCCTGTGGTACCCGCCTGCGCCGACCAGGCCCCGTCGGCGTGGGCGAGACGCCTGCACATGTTGTGCTGCCCCAGCGGCGCCCTACACAGTATCAGGGATGCCAGCACATTGGATCGGCCTGGACAGGCGCCCCCGGGCTCTCTGGTTCACCCAGCGTGGTGCGGATATATTTGCCGCGCCGGGCCGAGCGCGGCTAACCGGCCGGGCACCCGACCGTGACCTGCAGAGGCGGTGACCAGGCCGCAGGCCGCTGATTGGTGCCCGAGCGCTTCCCGGCGGAATGGTCGGGGGAATATGGTCTTTTCAGCGGAGGGCCGAAGAATATGGTCTCTTGGCGGTGGTCGAGGTTGGGCGTGGTGGTGGGGTCCCTGCTATTGTGCGCCGGGGGACTTCTCGGCCAGGAGCCGGCCTCCACCCAGGCGAGTCAGGATGCCATGAAGGCCAAGAAGACCACCAGGCCGGCGAGGCCGACGACGGCCAGAGGCCAGCGCCGGCTGCCGCGAGGTTTTGCCGCCCGGACGGTCAAACTGGCCAACGGCACCGAGCGGAAATACGCCGTGTTCGTCCCGCCCCAATACGTCCTGGACGAGACCAAGAAATGGCCGGTGGTCCTCTTCCTGCACGGCAGCGGGGAGTGCGGCCGGGACGGAATCAAGCAAACCAAGATCGGCTTGCCGCGCCTGATGGCTCGAGCGCCGGAGAAATACCCCTTCATCTCGGTGTTGCCCCAGGCCTGGGACCTGTGGTTCCGCGGGGAGGATGGTGCGGCGGCGTGGGCGGCCCTGAGCGCCGTGCGCCGGGAGTTTCGCACCGACCCGGATCGGGTGTATCTGACCGGCCTCTCAATGGGTGGTTTTGCCACGTTGGAAATGGCCATCGCTCATCCGGACATCTTCGCCGCCATAGTGCCGGTGTGCGGATCAGGCTCCACGACCTTTGTTTCCAATATCGTCAACCTGCCCATCTGGGCGTTCCACGGCGCCAAAGACCAAAACGTTCCGATCCAGGGCATACGCGATCTGATCACCGCATTGACCAAGCTGGGCGGCAAGCCCAAGTACCTCGAGTACCCGGATCTGGCCCACAACTGCTGGGATCGGGCCTACGGGACGCCGGAGTTATGGAGCTGGCTCTTGGCTCAGCGTCGCCGGACACCGCCGCGGGTGATCGACTATCGATTCGTCAGCGGCTCGACCACGGTGTGGTGGCTGGGGGTCCAGGCAGAGAAAGAGCCGGGGACGATGCCCCATATCCGCGCCGAAGTAACCGAGAACGGCCAAGTCACCATTACCAGCGAGGGCGTCGCCGGCTGGGCGATCAAGTCGGACGCGGACCCCCTGAAGATCGGCGACCAGATCAAAGTGACCTGGAACGGAGAGCCCGTCTATCGCGGCAAATTCGACGGCGGGCTGGGCGTCCGGCCGATGCCGCCGACCAGCGCCCCCACGACGGCCCGCGACGAGTGAGCGCCCATTCCCAAGACTACTGAGGCAAGGTTCCTGAACTCTCCCGAGTTGAGCGGCCCTTCGTCGGGCGGCGGTCATCGGATTCGTCGCCGCTTGGCGGTTGGCGTGGTGGGCCGGGCGTGTTCCCGCAACAGGTCGAGTAGTTCCTGCATGTCGGCGGGCAACGGACAGTGTAGTTCGAGGGGGGTCTCGTGGATCGGGTGGGTCACCGTCAGCCGATGGGCGTGTAGCTGCTGCCGCGTGAAGCGAGGTTGATCGGGGTCCTCGGGGCGCCCGGTGACCTGGCGGATGGAGAGGTGCCGGCCGCCATAAAAGGGGTCGCCGACGACGGGGTGTCGGATGTGGGACATGTGGATGCGGAGCTGGTGGGTGCGGCCGGTCTTGGGTGACAACTTCACCAGGCTGTAGCCGCTGAAGCGTTCGACGACGTGGTAACGGGTAATCGCCTCTTTGAAGAGCTTCTTCTCGAACCTGCCGCCCAGCCGTTCGGCGAGCCCGGTGGCGATATAGCGATCGTGCACCGTGGGGTGCTGGCCGATGGGCACATTGATGACGTCTTCGTCGAACTCGGGGCTGCCGTGCACGATGGCCAGGTAGGTCTTCTGGGTCTGGCGCCGCTCGAACTGTAGGGCCAGCCGCCAATGGGCCTCGTCGGTCTTGGCCACGATCATGATGCCGGTGGTGTTCTTGTCCAGGCGGTGGACGATGCCGGGACGACAGGGGTCGCCGGTCTTGGCCAGGGACTGGCAGTAGTGGGCCAGGGCGTTGGCCACGGTGCCGGTCTGAGTGCGGGTGGCGGGGTGGGCGATCATGCCGATGGGTTTGTCGATGGCCAAGACGAAATCATCCTCGTAGATGATGTCCAAGGGAATATCTTGGGGCACGACCCCATATGGCCGGGGCGGCGGCAGGGTGATGTCGATGATGTCGCCGCCATCCACCTCGTGGCTGTTCTTGGTGGGCCGGCCGTTGACAATGATCTCGCCTTGCTTGATCAGCCGTTGGATGGCGGTGCGGGACATCTTGGGAAGCCGGTAGTGCAGGTACTTGTCCAGTCTCCGGCCGGGCAGCCGGCGGCGGATGACTATCCGGAGCTGCTGGGATCCGCCGTCCTCCTCCGGATCGATCGGCTGGATAACGGCCTCTCCATCGGAGGTGACCTCATCGTCCTGGGGAGCCTCTTGGCCGGCCTGCTCATTGCCCGGCTCCTCCTGCTGGTCCTCTGGGAGTGGATTCCCGGTGGTCATGGCTATCGCTCTTTGCTCCTATTCCCGCGGGGGACTGTATGGACATGATACCACGAGCCGGCGCCGCCTCCACCGGGGGCCGGCCGAGACCGGCGGCGACGGACAGACCTCGTGTCGGTACGCTGCCTCGAAGGTGTTCGAGCCGTATTCGGAGCCGCGACCGTGACGGAGCGGTGCATCATCAGCGAACACCCCATCCCCTTCGGCCGCATGCTACAATGTACCCATGAAGGCGAGCTTTATTCTTCTGGTTCTGGCTGATCTGGTGCTGATGGCCATCACCGCCATCGTCGGCTTCACTGTTCACGGAACTGACGGCTTTGTCCGCCATTTCCTTCTCGGTCTCCTGACGGGCTTATTCACCTGCCTTGTTCACTCGGTGACGTTCAGCTACTTCATCGTGCAGAGCAAGATCATTCGCCAGTTGGGGTCGCCGAGAGGACCGGAGGCCCTCGCGTTGGAGGAAGTAGGCCGCTTGAAGTCCCGGGCCCTTCGCCTGAGCCTGCTGGGTATTCTCGCCATGCTGGTAGCCATGGCCCTCGGCGCGGCGATCGAAACACAGGTAGCCCCGCTGTTCCACCTGATGGCTTCAGCCGGGGCGATGGCCGTCAATGTGATCGCCTTCGTCCGGCAGTATTCGCTCATCGAGCAGTGCGGACGGGTCTTTCACCGCGCCTTGGGCAACGCCTAGGGGGCGGCCGTCGCTGATCTCATCGCCCGGCGCTCCCGATGCTGCAACTGCCCCGCCGGATCGGGTTTGGTTCCGTTGAGCCTGGTCGGCTTCATGCATTGTTGGCCCCGGCTGCGACAGAGTGGATCGATTGGAGTATAATACTGTCGTGGTGGCCAGATATGCAGCCGGGATACGATCGGGTTGGCCCGCGCTGGCGGCCTGCTGCATCGTTGTCGCTCTGCCGGTTGTGCCGACCCTGGGGCAAGAGGTCAAAAACCCTATCACCACCAGGCCTGCTACGGCACCGAGCGATGCCTCGCCCGCCGCCTCCTTCCGGCTGGCCCGAGAGCATTTCCTCGAGGGCCGGTACGAACTGGCCGGCGGACTATATGAAGAGCTGGGTAAGGTGCCCGGCGACGGGGTGCGGGCGGCGTGCGGCCAATCCGAAATCGACCTGCAGCTTGGAAACTACACGGAGGGGATTGCCCGTCTGAGGGCCTGTCAGGATCAAGGCCGCAATCAGGCGGACTGGCATGCCTGCCTGGCGGCGCTGCTGGCGGAAGTGGGAGATTATGCGGCGGCCCTGGACCACAATCGCCAGGCAGTGTCCCGGGATGATGACCATCTGCGGGCCCGTTGGCAGCTCGGCCGGGTCTATGAGACTCTGGGGCGGACTGCGGAGGCGGTGCAGGCCTACCGGGTCTTCGAGCAGCGGCTGACTGACGACGTGCTGCCGGAGAGTGCAGAAGAGCTGACCTATCTCGGGTCGGGTTTCCTGCGTTACACCGCGCTCACCGGACATCCCAACGTCGTTCGCCGCACGCGCCACGTCCTTCAGGAGGTTTATCAGGATGCCTTTCATTACGTGGACCCCATGTACTGGCCGGCCCGGCTGGCGGCGGCCGAGCTGCTGCTGGAAAAGCACGATCTGGCGGAAGCCAAGGATGATTTCGAGCGAGTTGGCGATCAGAATCCGCGGGTCCCGGCGGCTTATGTCGGCCTGGGGCGAGTCGCCCTGCAAGAGTGGGACTTCGAGGAGGCCGAGAAGCAGGCCGAGGCGGCGCTGCAGGTCAATCCCCACCACGTGCCGGCCCGGGTGCTGCTCGCCGAGACGCGCCTGACCGAGCGGCGATACGCCCAGGCCGCCGTCGTGGCCCGCCGGGCTCTGGCGACCAACCCCAATTCCATCGAGGCGTTGAGTGTTTTGGCCGCCGCGCAGTGGCACAGCGGTGACCAGGCCGGGTCACAAGAAACGCAGCAACGGGTAACGAAGATCAACCCCCGGCCGGCGGTCCTGCACCATGTCCTGGGCGTCTGGCTCTCGGCGGCCCGACAGTATGTCCCGGCCGAGGGCCTCTTCAAGCAGGCCATCGACTTTGCCCCCACCTGGGCCGAACCGCGGACCGAACTGGGCCTGTTGTACATGGAGACCGGCCAGGAGGTGTCGGCCCGGGAAGCGCTGGAGGCGGCCTTTGCCCTGGACAGCTTCAACAACCGCATCTACCACGTGCTGCAACTGCTGGACCGGCTGGAGAAGTTCACCCAGTTGCGCACCGAGCACTTCGTCATCAAGTTCGACGAGAAAGAAGACGCGGTTGTAGCCCCATACTTCGCCGAAGCGCTGGAGGAGATGTACGCCGAACTCTGCGAGATTTTCGATGCCCGACCCGAGAAACCGACCATCGTCGAGCTGTTTCCCGATCACCTGGGATTCAGTCGGCGGATCGCGGGCCGTCCCTTTGTAGCCACCATCGGGGCATGCACCGGTCGGGTCGTTGCCCTGATGGGACCACGCGAAGGGGGGGCGTTCGGGCGCTTTAATTGGAAGACCGTGCTGCGGCATGAGTTCGCCCACGTGGTGACCCTGGGGGCCACGGAGAATCGCATACCCCACTGGATGACCGAGGGGCTGGCCGTCGGCCAGGAATCCCCGCCGCGCTCCTGGTCGGCCAAACAACTGCTCAGCGACGCCGTCCGCGGCGACCGGCTGTTCAGCCTCGAAACCATAGACTGGGCCTTCGTTCGACCACGTCGCCCGACCGACCGGGGGCAGGCCTATGCCCAGAGCGAATGGATGATCGAGTTCATTGTCGGGCAGCATGGATGGGCCGCGGTGCTCGGTTTCCTGAAGGCCTTTCGCGACGGACAGGCCCAGCCGGAGGCATTCCGGCGGGTCTTGAAGCTCGAACCGGAACAGTTCGACAGAGATTTCAAGGCCTGGGCGGTCTTGCAGGTCGAGAGTTGGGATCTGCCGGTCAGGCCGATCGAGGAGCGGGAGGAGATCGAAACTCGGCTCGAGGAAGACCCCGACAACGCGACGTTGCTCGCCAAGCTGGCCCTGATCGAATTGAGCGAAGGCGAACTCGAAGCCGCCGAAGATGCCGCCCGCCGAGCCCTGGAGCTGGACCCAGACCAGAAGGCGGCGCTGGAAGTCATCGGCCACGTGCTGATTGCCCGGATGCACCGAGAGAAGGACGAAGCGGCGCGCGAGAACTTCATCGATCAGGTCGAGCCATATCTTCGACGTCTGATTGGCCTGGCCCCGGAGAACGCCGCGGCCATCAAATACCTCGGCTACATTGCCCAGGCGCGGGAGCGGCCGGAGGAGGCGATCCGGCGGCTGTCGTGCTACCAGCGGCGGTTTCCTGCGGACCCCGATTCCTATCGCCGGCTCGCGGCCATCTATCTTCAACAAGAGGATGTGAATCGGGCCCTGGTCCAGCTCGAGCGATTAGCCCAGCGCGTCGAGGATGAGCCGGCGGTGGCTCTTCAGATTGCATCGATCCAGCGTGAACGCGGGCAGCCTGACCTGGCCGCGCACTGGTATCGACGAGCGATCGAAATCGACCCGTATGCGGCGGAGACCCACGCGTCGCTGGCCGGTGCATACCTGGATTTGGGCCGGCATGCGGATGCCGAGCGGGAATACCAGGCGGTGTGCGGGCTGCTGCCCGAGGAGGGCGTGGGTTATCGCGGTTTGAGTCGCGTATACCGGGCGATGGGAAACCTTAGTGAGGCGGAGGCGTATCAGAAGAGGGCCGATGCCCTGGAGGGCGAGATCGGGGGCGGCGATGAGTTGTAGTGAACCTGTTTGCGGGGCGGCACCAATTGGTGTTGATCCGCCCTGCCGCGGCGGTGATACTACTGATCTTCGTCTCCCATAGGTATTGGAACCCCATGGATCTCAAGGAGTTACAGCAACTCATCGACCAGATGTACTCCGCCAAGGACCGCAAGCGCGGGCCGGCGGGCACGTTCTTGTGGCTGATGGAGGAGATCGGCGAGTTGGCGGCCGCGGTGGGCGAGGGTACCCATGCCGAAAAGGAGGCCGAGTTTGCCGATGTCCTGGCCTGGCTGACGACCTTGGCCAACGTGGAAGGCGTAGACCTTACCCGGGCGATGGCCAAGTATGCCGAGGGGTGCCCCGGCTGCGGAGACATGGTCTGCCGGTGCGATCAGAAGCCGTAGCCGCGGCGATTGATCCGAGTGGGTATAATGAATGAGCAGGCGGGCGCATTCCGCGGGGGCGTCGATCTGTCGGGGCAGACCCCCGACAAGGAGAATCCTTGACCCTCGAGCAGTGCCGGGTGTCAAAGACCGGCAACGCTGTCCGGCCGGTCAAGGATCGCCCCGTCCACCATTGACGATCAAACAAACCGGTCAATGGTCCTTCGAGCGACGGTGGGGATCGGGGGCGGCACACAACGGTTGTCGCCCTATTGTCCCGGGTGATTACATCCTGGTGGGACCAGGAGACCTCTGCAGTGAGCGCTGCGAGCAGTGAACAATCTCCGGCTGTGGCCGGCCGACACTCGGAGCCGGGACGTCGGCCGATGGGAGCGGGCATGCTCCGAGGGAGGATTCACCCTTTGACCGCTATCAGTCGGCACCGGTCTGTGGTCCGAGCCGCGCTGGCTGGGGGGATGATCCTGCTCGGCGCCGCGGGCCCTGCGGCCGGGACCCAGGTGGAGGGGCGGATCAAGCGCGTGGGTCTATTCTCCGGGGCTACTCCGATCGTCCGTAGCGGCAACTGGAGCTTCGTCGAGGTAGAGCTGCGCTGGGCGGGTGACCAGGCCCTGGACGGCGAACTTCGCGTGGACCAACTCGATCGTGACGGAGACGTGGTCGTCTCGCTGCTGAAAGTTGCCTTGGTGCCGGATGGAGAATGGCACCGCTACCAGGTCTACTTCGTTCCCCACGACGTCATCGCCAACGACCGGGTGCGGGTCAGGCTGCACAACGATCGGGGAGAACTGGTCAGGATACTCGACCAGACCGGCCAGGAACTTCTCGAGTTGGTTTCCGACCCCGTATACGACTTGTCCGCCGAGGAAACCCTCATAGTGGATCTGACCACTCCGCGCAAGCTCGCCCACCTGGCCTGGCTGGATAGCGGTCGATCGGGCCGGGGCGGCTGGATCAATTCCCGAAAAGTCCGCGGCATGTCGCCCGGGGACTTGCCCACGCGCTGGCAGGGCCTGGAGGCGGTGGATGCCATCGCCTGGGATAACGCCGACCCCTCCGACTTGTCTCCGCAACAGGTCATCGCTCTGACCAACTGGGTGGCGGCCGGTGGAAGGCTGCTGATCTCGGCAGGCACCAACTGGCAGGCCCTGGCCAATTCGACCTTGGCCGAGTCTCTGCCGGTGACCATCGAAAGTGTTCGTCAGGTCACCGAGGCCCAGGAGTTTCTCGAGATCGTGCGGGATGTAGTCTACGAGAAGAAGCTGGACCGGCACTACAGCAAGAACCCGATCACCCGCTGCCAGTTGAGCCCGATGATGATCGCCCTGCCGATTCCGGCCGACTGCCCGAATCCCCAGATTGCCTGGCGCCGGCTGGTGGGGCGCGGCTCGATCACCTTCCTGGGGGCCTCGCTCCAGGAGCTGCTGCCCGTGCCGGAGAAGATCGCCAAACCCCTCGAGGCCGGCCTCCTGGTGGAGTTAGAGTCATCGGGCGAGGACCCCTTCGTGCGGATCTGCGAGAAGGTCGTGGGGGGGATCTTCCTGGCCCTGCCCAAGGAACGGGAGGCCGAAGGCAGTGTATGGAGATTGGAGCAGCCGGAGAACCTGTTTCTCAAGGTCCGCCGCTCGGTGGGTTTCGGGTCCCACGGGGCTAAGTACTTGGTTCTGGCCGTGTTGTTTGCGATCACCTATACGCTGCTGGGTACCTTCGGGAGCTATTGGTACCTGAAGCGCCGGGCCTGGCAGCACCAGTCCTGGGTGGCCTTCGCCCTGGTGGGCGTCGTCGGCAGCATCCTGGGCACGGGCATCGTCTGGACCCTGCGCGGGGTGACCACCAAGGTCTGGCAGACCACGGTGGTCGACGGCCAATCGGGACTGGACCAGGGCTATGCCACTTGCCTGTTCGGCGTGAAGACGCCGGACCACACTCGGCTTGATCTGCAACTGCCGATCGGTACGGATGGGGATACTGCCACCCAGAGGTTTGGCCCTCTCCGGGCAATGCCGGAAGCCGTTTCGCTTGGAGAATCTGGTTCGACGTTCGTCGCCCCGGAGAACTACGAGTTCGACGTCCGGCACTCGCGGCTCATAGATGTGCCGGTGCGGGCCACCCTCAAGGAGTTCCAGGGTTTCTGGAATGGCCCCCTGGGTGGAACGCTCGACGCCAAGCTGGTGGCCAAGCGAGTCGCGGATGACAGCAGCATCAGCTACGAGTTTGCCGAGGGCAGCTACATCCGCAACAACCTCGGCGTGGACCTGCGAGATTGCCTCATCCTCGAAACCAGAGCGGAGGTCGCCACCCGGGGTTCGTTGGTGGCCTGCTACGATCTGGGGGATCTTCCCCAGTCGGGTCCCGATTCGATGCTGGAAGGCGAGCAAGTGCGACAGAGGCTTTTCTATAGAAAGGCGCCCGGGGCCGGACCCGACGATCCGACGGCGCGGATCAAGAAGTGGCCGCGACTGGATGAGAGAATCAAGCGTTGGGTCGCCCAGTTGTCACGGTCCTGGGATCCGGGCGATCGGCTGCGGGCCGGGGGATCGGCCGTGGAGCAGGAGATTATTTCTCTATATCTGCTGTCGGTGTTCGATCTCCTGGATCAGGACACCCAGGGGCGGCGGGTCCTGCGTCGCTCGCACGGCAGGAGGCTGGACTGCACCCATCAGTTGACCAACCGGACCGCGATCCTGATCGGCTGGTCGGAGGATCGGCCCCCGGTGGTGCTGGAGGTGGATCGGGCGGCCTACGAGCCCGACAGATCGCGTACAATATATAGGTTCGTCATCCCGGTCGAGCGACCGAGGATGTGAGTGATGAAACACGGGAACCGGGCTGACTAGAGACCCGGTCAACCGGGATAGCGGCGGGATCGAGACTTGATCATCCAGACCATCAACCTGACCAAGCGCTACGGCAAGCTGGTGGCCCTGAGCGGCCTCCACCTGAATATCGAAGAGGGGGAGTGCCTGGGGTACATCGGGCCCAACGGGGCGGGCAAGACCACCACCATCCGCATCCTGTCCACCCTGCTGCTGCCCACCTGGGGCGAGGCCAAGGTCTGCGGCTACACGGTGGGATACGAGTCGAGGATGATCCGGCCGCTGATCGGTTACGTGCCGGACTTCTTCGGGGCCTACGAGGATATGGTGGTTCAGGAGTATCTGGAGTTCTTCGCCGCGGCCTACAACATTCACGGCGATCAGCGCAAGCGGGTGGTGGGCGACGTGCTGGAACTGACCGACCTGGCCTACAAGCGCGACACCTTCGTTGATTCCCTCTCCCGGGGCATGAAGCAACGCCTCAGTGTCGCCCGGGTGCTGCTGCACGATCCCAAGGTGCTGTTCCTCGACGAACCGGCCAGCGGGCTGGACCCCCGGGCCAGGATCGAGATGCGCGAGCTGCTCAAGGAACTGCACCGCATGGGCAAGACCATCATCGTCAGCTCGCATATCCTTCACGAACTGGCCGAGCTATGCAGCACGGTGGGCATCATCGAGCGCGGCGAGTTGCTGTACCACGGCCCGATCGAGGAGATCATCCGCCGCACGCGGAGCGAGACCCTGGTGGAAATCAAGGTGCCCGCTCGTATTGAGCAGGGGGCCGCCGCCCTGCAGAAGCTGGAAGCGGTCTCCAAGGTGGAGACCGAGGACGGGCGCTTGCGAGTTTCCTTGAAATCCGAGACGCGGGATTTCTCCTTCCTGGCCCGGACCTTGCTGGAGGCCAAAGTCCCCATCCAGGAGATCAGGGAGGAGCAGGTCAACCTGGAGACGGCGTTCATGCGCTTCACTAAGGGCATTGTGCAATGAGAAACGGCGAAACGTCAAAAAGTCAAAACGTCGAAACGTCAAAACGTCGAAAGACCGAAACGGCGAGATGTCCGAGAGTCGAGACCTGTGGCGACTCGAGAAGAAGAGCCGCGGGCTTCAGCCCGCGCGGGTGCTTGGCTGCCCATTCGGCATCCGTTTCCTTCCCCGCCCCGCCCCTGCCACGGCCCTGGGTCCGCCGGCTTGGCCGTTCTTGGCTGGCCGTCGGCGGCCTGGCCTTGCTGCTCGCGGGTTTGCCGGCGGCAGCCGATGAGGACGACGGGGAAGAGGACCGGCCGGATGCTGCGGTGGAGATGATAACCGCCGAGATCGGTAGTCGCTTCACCCCCCCGGTGGCCCACGCGCTCAGCGCGACGTTCATGCGGGAGATGAAGGGCC
>CAZFMS010000026.1:0-23580 GCA_964520125.1 uncultured Planctomycetaceae bacterium | reverse complement strand
GGGGCTGCCTGCCACCGAAGCCGAGGCGGTGGCCGGCGGAGGATCGGACAACTCGCGGCCGAGCCCGGAAGCTTGGGAGACTTGGCCGGCGCCCGGGGCCTGGTCGTCCGGCCGGCGGGCTTGTTCTTGCTGGGCACTACGTTCGGCGGCGGCGGCCTGGGCGGCGACCTGGCGGTCCTGGGCCGACGGTTGGGCCGGAGCTAACGCGGCCTGCCGAACTTGCTGCATCTTGCGGATAGTCGCCTGGGGGTCGCCTTCGATCTCGGAGGTGTCGATCTGGATCTTACCCTCGACGACGTAGCGCCGGCCGTCGGGACCGGTCTGGTATTCAAAGGTCTGACCGCCGCTGGCGTACTGGCCGGCCGCGGCCTGGTGGGTCTGCTCATGCCGGCGAACCTCGTCATCCCGCCGGCGGAGCTTCTCCACCACGGCGCGTTCCTCGTCGGACAACTCGCTCTTGCCGACCGGCCCTTGCTCGAGCGACTCCGTCGGCGGCACCTGGCCCGGCGCGTCTCGGCCGCCTGAGGTCCGGCCAGCCCGGGGCAGGGCGGCGGCGCGCGAAGTCCCCAGGGCAGCAATTAGCTGATTCAAAGAAGCGCCGGATCCAGTAACGCCCGATATCGTCATACTTCCACCGCTGGTGCCACCGTAAGGGTATGCCCTTCATCGGCTGACCAGACAAATGGATACATCATTGAAACCGGAGAGGGGCTGGAAGGGACGACCGATATGCGCGGGGCCGACCGGGCGGAGGACCGCCCGGCCAGCTGTACGTGCTCGCGCTACTGACGCGTTTTGCGAGTCCTACGATTATGGCGCGTCCAAGAACCACGACGAGCCGCGGGCTTCAGCCCGCGCGGCGCCTCCCAGGCCGGCACTGTGCGTCACCGCGGACGGCCGCGCGGGCTGAAGCCCGCGGCTCATCTACGCAATTCGATATTCGTTTTACTTCTTTAACACGGCGCTAGTCCGCGGAGGCCGGGCGTTCTTCGATCGGGACGAAGCGTTGTTCTGTCGGTCCGTCGTAGACCGCCCGGGGGCAGAAGATACGGTTTTCCGGGAGGTATTCCAGGACCCGGGCGGCCCAGCCGGCGGTTCGGGCGACGGCGAAGATCACCGGGAACAGGGGGCTGGGAAAGCCCAGGGCGTGAAAGGCCAGCCCCAGGTAAAAACCCACGTTGGGAAATATCTTCTTGCCCTTGGCGGCCATGGCGGCGCAGACCGTCCGGTCAACTTTGACGGCGGTCTCATACAGGTCGGTCAGGCCCTGCTCTTGGCACAGAGTCTCGGCATGCCGCCGGAGAATGGCGACGCGGGGATCGTGGGTCCGCCAGACGCGGTGGCCGAAGCCGATGATCCTCCGGCCGGCCGCCAGGCGCTGCTCGACCCATCCTGGTGCTTCGTGGGGCGACTCGATCGAGAGGAGGTCGACCAGGGCGATCTCGGTTGCTCCGCCATGCAAGGCGCCGCGCAAGGATCCGATCGCCGCGGCGGCCGTGGAGTACATGTCCGCCAGGGTGCTGTGGACGACCATGGCGGTAAAGGTGGAGGTGTTCATGCCGTGGTCGGCCTGGAGTATCAGGGCCACCTCCATAACGCGCTCGATCATCTTGTTGGGCCGCACCCCGTTGGTCATGTAGAGGTAGTTGGCGGTGAAGCCCAATTCGGGATCAGGCTGGAGGGGCAGCTTTCCTTCGCGGGCCCGGGCGATGGCCGCCGCCGCCGTTCGGGTCCGGGCCAGCAGGCGGATGGCTACTTCCTTCTCGGCGGGCCAGGCTGCTGCCGGGTCGGAGGCGTTTTGAGTCACCGTCCAGGCCTGCTCGTCGTGGCAACCCAAGGCGGCCACGGCGGTCTGCAGGACGTTCATCGGATGGGCGCCGGTAGGCTGAGATTCGATCAGGTTCATGACCGGCTCCGGCAACTGGCCGCCGGCGCGCAGCTTCTCCTCGAAGGCGTCGAGTTCGGATCGGGTGGGCAGGCTGCCGAGGATCAGCAGATGGGCGACCTCCTCGAAGGAGCAGTGGGCGCAGAGGTCTTCGATGGAGTAGCCGCGGTAGACGAGCTTGCCTCCCTCGCCGTCGACGTAGCCGATCTTGGTAACGTTGGTGATGGCCCCTTCCAGCCCGCGTCCCTGTTGGATGGTGCAGGGGAACTTAATCCGGCCTACGAACTTCGCCATGGCTCGATCCTCGCCAAACCGGACTATCCCGGCGCCGAAACACCGGGCCTCCATCGAGGTGATCCGGACCGCCACTCTCAAAACGGCCCGGGTGGATTCTCGCGGGGCGGGCACTTGGAATCAAGGAGCCATTCCTGGTAACATGCCGGCCGCCAGCGGAAGGCCGGCCAACCCGAAACGCGTCGGCGGCCTCGGCCGACCGAGAGAACACGACGAGAAGCCACCCCAGGAGAAGAACCCATGAAAGCCCACGAGTATCAGGGCCGCCGACTGTTGCAGGATGCCGGCGCCGCGGTGCCCAGATTTGAAGTCATCGACGCCGCCGAACGGGTGCCTGAGGCCATCAAGGCCCTCGGGGGAGGACGGATGGTGCTCAAGGCCCAGGTCCACGCCGGGGGCCGCGGCAAGGCGGGATACGTGGTCCTTTCGGAGGACGCCGCGGATCTCCAACGCCATGCCCGGCGGATGCTCGCCGAGCCGATGGTCTCCAAGCAGACCGGGCCGGAGGGTATTCAGGTCAAGAAGCTCCTGCTGGCCCCGGCGGTGGACATCGAGAAGGAATACTACGTCGGCATGGTGATCGATCGGGCCCGGGGCGGCCCGGTCATGATGGTCTCCCAGGAGGGCGGGGTCGAGATCGAAGAGGTAGCCGCCCGAAACCCCGAGGCCATCGTCAAGGAGTGGATTCACCCCCACCTGGGCATCCAGCCGTATCAACTCCGACGGCTGACCAACGCCTTGGGCCTGACCGGCGACGCGGCCAAGGCGGCGTCCAAGACCATGGCCGCCCTGGCCAAGGTGTTCATCGCCAAGGATTGCAGCCTGGCGGAGATCAACCCCCTGGTCCTCACCAAGGGCGATGGATCGGGGCCCGGCGAGATACTGGCCATCGACGCCAAGTTCAACTTCGACGACAACGCCCTGTTCCGCCATCCCGACGTGAAGGAGATGTTCGACCCGGCGGAGGAGGACCCCAACGAGCTGCGGGCCGCGGAGCACGATCTGACCTACATCGCCCTGGACGGCAACATCGGCTGCCTGGTCAACGGCGCCGGCCTGGCCATGAGCACCATGGATATCATCAAGCTCCACGGCGGCCAGCCGGCGAATTTCCTCGACGTGGGGGGCAGCGTGACCAAGGAGGGCGCCGTCGAGGCCTTCCGCATCATCCTGGCCGACCCCAAGGTCAAGGGCATCCTGGTCAACATCTTCGGCGGCATCGCCAAGTGTGACGTCATTGCCGACGCCTTGATCCAGGCGGCCCGGGAGATCGGCTTCAAGGTCCCGGTGGTGGTCCGGTTGGAGGGTACCAACGTCGAAAAGGCCCGCAAGATCCTGGCGGAAGCCAACCTCGAGGCCTTGATCCCCGCCGACGACCTGACCGACGCGGCGAAGAAGGTGTGCGCCGCGGTGTAGATGGGGCCGGGCCGCATCTTGAAGAGGTAAGCGGAAGCAAGCACCCCCCAACGCCGAGCATCGAGCGGTCCGGCTCATCCCGTACAGACCTATTTGTCCTGGTTTGACGTGCGGTCCGGAGCACCGCCGCGGCTTTCCCCGCCGACCCACCTGCGGGTATGCTAGCTGCCGGCCCGGCGCCGGCCTATGGCCCGATCGCGTAGAGCGGTGATCGCTCCGGGGCAACGACCCGGTTTCAACAGGCAAAAGCAGGAGACTTCTCAATGGCCAGAAAGACTATCCTGGTTACCGGAGGGGCCGGCTTCATCGGCTCCCATCTTTGCCTGAGGCTCTTCGACCAAGGGCACCGCGTCATCTGTCTGGACAATTGCTTCACCGGGAGCCGGGACAACTTCGGCCCGCGCCAGCAGGAGCTGACGCTAAGCGGCCGCTTCGAGTTCATCCGCCACGATGTGGTCGAGCCCATCACTTTGGAAGTCGACGAGATCTATCACCTGGCCTGCCCGGCCAGCCCGGTGCACTACCAGCACAATCCCCTCAAGACCATCAAGACCAATATGCTGGGCACCTACCATATGCTCGGCCTGGCCAAGCGCGTCCGGGCCCGATTCCTGTTAGCCAGCACCTCCGAAGTATACGGCGACCCCCAGGTCCATCCCCAGACCGAGGACTACTGGGGCAACGTCAACCCCATCGGCATCAGGAGCTGCTACGACGAGGGCAAACGCGTCGCCGAAACCCTGGCCTCGGACTATCACCGCCAACACCAGCTCGACATTCGCATCGCCCGGATTTTCAACACCTACGGGCCGAACATGTCCACTAACGACGGCCGAGTGGTCAGCAACTTCATCTGCCAGGCATTGGGCAACCAACCGGTCACCGTCTACGGGGACGGCCGGCAGACGAGAAGCTTCTGCTATGTGTCGGACCTGGTGGAGGGCTTGTGCCTGCTGATGGCCGGCGACTACCCCAAGCCGGTGAATCTGGGCAACGATCAGGAGATTACCTTGCTTCAACTGATCGAGACCCTGGAGCAGGCCCTGGGCAAGAAGCTGGAGATCGCCCATCAGCCCTTGCCCCTCGACGACCCGGTGCGGCGTCGCCCGGATCTGGGGCTGGCCAGGAAGCTGCTCTCCTATGAGCCGCGGGTCACGTTGGACGAGGGCATCAGGCAGACCATCGCCTACTTCAAGGATGTTCTCGACCAGGCTGATCGCTGATCGGGCGATGGGACGCGCAGTCCCCATTTCTGCACCCGGTGGCCCATTGGCCGGCATCGATACCCCCTATTAGGCCCGGTAGACGCAACTCCCGGGGCCGTGCCTCCCGATAACACATCCATCGCCTTGCCGTTGAGTCAGGACCCTGCTCGGGGATCAACCATATCGGACCTTCACCGGTCTGGAGCCCCGCTGGCCGGACACCGCCCTGGTCTCGGCCGGCGATTCGAGCGGTCCAGGAGAAGGCCGACAGGTGCGGGCTCGCGTTCTCTCCGAGTCGCTTCTCCGCGCCCCGCGTTGTGCAGGTGCCCGGTAAGACCGGAACGGGTTGCCAGGAGAATGCCCCTGTCTACCGCAGACGCAAACCGCCGCGAAGCCGCCGACGGGCCGGTCGCCGCCGCCGCCGGAGAATCGTCCGCCCACCTGGCGGCCGACATGTCGCTCCGCGACATCCTCCCCGGCTTCCCCGTCGCGTTGGCGATCGCCCTGGCCCTGGGAGCGGCCTTCGTCTGTACGAACCTGGGCAGCTTGCCGGTCAACTTGCAGATCGACGGCCAAGTCCCCGAATACCTGGCCTGGGCCACCGCCCCCGAGACCATCGGCCCCAGCTTGAATCCGGAGCTCAACCGGCACCTCTACAGCTTCTACTACGTGGGGCTCGCCCGCCTTGCTCGACTGATGGACTTTCTGGACCTCTTGCGCTTGGTGTACACCGTGGAGATCCTGCTGATCTGCGCAGCGGTGTATTTCTTCGCCGTGGTCTTGACCAAGGATCGATGGGCGGCCTTGCTGGCCGTCGCGGTCATGGTCTGGCATGACGCCACATCGGTTGCGCTGGGTGGCTCGGGCGGCATCGGCCTGATCTGCGGTCCCCTCTATCCTGCCACCGCCCTGGCACTCGCCAGCCTGGCCCTCTCTTGGCGGCGGCACCATGTCCTGGCGGCCTGCTTGGCCGGCCTGTCTTTCAATCTGCACGGTTCGTCCGCCCTGTTCGTCTCCCTCATGGTCCTCATCGCCGCGGGGATCGATCTCCGACGACGGGGGCTTTGGTCCCGGTTGGTCTTCGCCGCATCGGCGTGCCTGCTGGCGGCCAGCCCGACGGTGATCTGGATCCTGCTCGATCCACCGCCGGCGGCCACCATGTCTACCGCCGATTGGCTGCGGTTTCCCGGGTGGATCTATCCCCTGCACATGCTGGTCTCCTCCACCCCGGGGCGCTCCTGGACCATGCTCTTCATCTTCGTCCTGCCGGGGATCCTCGGCCTGGCCTCTCGGCGCGGCACCCTGCGGGACCACCTGGTCACCTTGCAGGGGTGGATTCTCGCCGCCGGGATGTTGCTGGCCGTCGGTTACTTCTTCGTCGAGTGGTTCCCATTGCGGCCGATTGCCCAACTCACCCTCTGGCGCGGCACGCGTTATCTGGTCCTGCTGTGCATGGTGTTCGGCCTCTCTCATCTGGTCTCCTGTATCCGTAGCGGGGGTTTTCCGGCCCTGGCCGCGGCCCTGACTCTGGTGGCATTTGTCACCCCGGGACTCCCCCAGCTGGCCTGGATCGGCCATCTGGGCCTGATCGGCCTGCTGGCGGTCACCGCCCGGCGGGTCCGACGCGTTGACCGCTTCCTGGCCGGCGCCGCGATGTTGGCGGTCTGCGGGGTGGTCCTCTACGAAGCATCTTTTCTCCCTGGTCTCGGCGGGTACCTCCGCTGGCGTTGGCCGGTGGCCGGGCTCGGCCTGGCGGTCTTGTTCTATTGGGCGGGCCGGACGCCGTCGTGGTTCCGGCAGGCGGCGACTCTGGGGGCCATGGTGACCGTGTCGCTGTGGCTGACCGAGATCGGGGTAATCGGGCATTTCCCCGGTAAGTATCGGCAGCGGGCCGCCGCCCTGCTGGACCTGGCCCCGGAGATCGAAAGGGCCTGTCCCCCCGGGGAGATCATCATCGCCCCGCCGGACCTGCGTAATCCCGGAGCCTGGGCCAAGCGGGCCTCGTTTCTCTGCCGCCAGCAGCTTACCGCCTACGCCTACGCACCGTGGCTGTCAGAATCGATCGTCGAACGCATGCAGTGGTACGTGGACCGGCCGATCGACGGCTGGCCCGCCGGAGAATCGGTCGTGCCCTCATTGTGCGACGGGTATCGAACGCGGCGCAGCGAGGACTTTGCCGACCTGCGCGAGCGGTACGACGTACATCTCGCAGTTACCGAGCACGACCAGTCGCTCGACTTCGTGACCGTGGCCCAGAATGACGTCTTCAGGGTCTATGACCTGCACCGGCCGCTAGAGTGAGGCGAAACCCTATCACCAACGATGGACGGAAATCTTCGGCGGGCAAACCGGTGGCCCGCGGCGGCCGATTGGACGACCCGATCCAGGCGGTGATCGAGCACCCGGCAGAGGGCCGGTCATCCGCGCCGAGTCGAGCGGCGGCCAGGGCCCCCAGGTCGGTTCGCTCTCTCATCATCACTGTCGGACAGGTGGCCCTGGGCCTCGGCGTGCTGGGGTGGCTTCTGGCCTCCGGGGTGATCGACTGGCAGATCATTGGGCGGCTGCTGGACACCGGTTGGGTGCTTCCGGCGGCGGCGGGGCTCTGCGCGAGCAATTTCGTCTTTGCGGCCCTGCGTTTGCGGGTCTTGTTGGAGGCCCAGGGACTCAGACTCACCTTTGCTTCGGCCTTCCAACTGACCGTCACCGCCGTCTTCTTCAGTTGGTGCATCCCGGGCGGCACCGGGGGAGACCTGGTAAAGATGTACTTCCTGGGCCGGCAGAATCCCGGGAGAATCACCGAGGCGGTCACCATCACTTTGTGGGATCGGACCATCGGCCTGGCTACGTTCCTGATTCTGGCCCTGATCGCCGCGGCCTGCGCCCCTTCCCTGGTGATGTCCAAGCCGATCCTGACCTACCTCCTATTCACCTGCGCGATCGCCCTGGCATTTGGTGCCATCGGGCTGGCACTGGCCCTGTACACCGACTGGAGCATCCGCTGGCCGCTGTGCCGGCTGGCCCGATTCGGCCGCCCGGGCCAATCGCTGCTTCGAGTATTCCACGTCGTACACCGCTATCGAGCCCGACCGGGGGCCTTGCTGAGCAGTGTGGCCTGGTCGCTCTGCGCCCAGGGGTGCCTGCTGGCCTCGGCCTTGGTCATCGCGTCGGTCGTGGTCGATGGCGGGGCCCGGCCGATCATGCTGGCCTTGATGCCCCTGGGCTATGTGGCCAACGCCCTGCCGCTCACTCCCGGCGGCTTGGGGATCGGCGAGGCGGCCTTTGAGCAGCTCTTCAGATTCGCCGGCCTGAGCGGCGGGGCCGATGTCGCGATTTCGTGGCGGGCGGTGGCCATGGTCATGAGCCTCCCGGGGGTGTACTTCTACCTCCGCATACGCAACACCCTGCCCAACACCGTCACCCCAGGACCCGCTGCCGACCATGTCCCGGCCTCGACTTGCCCGCCCGGGGATGCCGCGACCGGACTGGAGATCGTCATCCCGCCGCCCTCGACGAGGCCGTCGGAATGTCCTGTGACGGCAGGCCATGACCACGGGGACTCCTCCGGGACGCCGCCGCGGGCCCGGCAGGCGGCCAAGGTGGCGGGCTCACCGGTACATGTTCCCCTTGGTTGGCCTGATTCTCACAGGAGCGGCGTGGAATGTTCCGATGATTAGAGATGGGTGAACCATGACCTTGTTCGTATTGCTGCCGGCCTACAACGAAGAGCACGCCATTCCGGTGCTGGTGCCGAAGATACAGAATGCGCTCTCCTCGGCCCCGTACGGTTTTCGCATCGTGGTGGTCGATGACGGCAGTACCGACCAAACGGCTCGGCGCATCAGGGAGCAGCAACGGAGCTGCCCGCTGGAAGTCCTGACTCATCCCCTGAATCGCGGCCTCGGGGAGACCATTCGAGACGGGATGGAGTACTGCGTCCGTCAGGGCGGGCCGGGGGATGTGATCGTCCGTCTCGACTGCGACGACACCCAGGACCCGGCCTGCATCCCGAGCCTGGTCGACAAGATCCGGGAGGGTAACGACGTGGTCATCACTTCCCGATATCAGCCCGGCGGCGGGCAATCGGGGCTGTACGGATATCGCAAGCTGCTGAGCCGCGGCGCCGGGTTGTTCATGAAGGGCATGTTTCCCATTCCCGGGGTGCGGGATTACTCGTCCGGCTATCGGGCCTATCGCTGGGAGATCCTGGCCGAGGCCCTGGAGGTCTTCGGCGGCTACTTCATCGAGCAGATGCACCTGGGTTTCTCCTGCACCTTGGAGAAGCTGGTCAAGCTGCACCTGCTCGGTGCCGACTTCGCCGAGGTTCCCCACTTCCTGCGATATGACCAGAAGAAGAGCGCGAGCAAAATGGCCACCTGGCCGACGACCCGGGGGTACCTGGCCCTGGCCTGGAAGTACAGCCCGTGGATGGGCCGGCGGCGCGGGTACTGGCGGCGGCGGATCGCCGAACACCGGGCGGCGGTGGGTTGGCCTGATCGGACCCGCGAGGAGACCAAGGTATGTGTGGAATCGCCGGCTATCTGAATCGCGATCGGCAGCACGATGTCGATCCAGCGTCGATCCAGGCGATGACCGACGCCATGGCCCATCGCGGGCCGGACGGCGAGGGCCGGTGGATCGATGGGCCGGTCGGCCTGGGTCACCGTCGCCTGGCGGTGATCGACCTGGAGACCGGCGGCCAGCCGATGGCCAACGAAGACGAGAGCCTGTGGATCGTCTCCAACGGGGAGATCTACAACTACAAGGAACTCCGTCGCGACCTGGCCCGGCACCATACGTTTCGCACCAAGAGCGACACCGAGGTCATACTCCACCTTTACGAAGAACTGGGTGAGCGTTGTCTGGAGCGGCTCAACGGGATGTTCGCCTTGGCCATATGGGACATCCGGCAGCAGCGGCTGTTCATGGCCCGAGATCGTCTGGGGATCAAGCCGCTCTACTGGACCATGGCCAAGGGCCACCTGGCCTTTGCCTCGGAGATCAAGGCCCTGCTGGCGGCGGGGGCGTGCCGGGCCAGGCCCAACCCGGAGGCGCTGACCGAGTACCTGACCTTTCAGTACACCATGCGCGAGCGCACCCTGTTCGACGGGGTGCAGCGCTTGGAGCCCGGGCACTACTTGACCTTCCGTCCTTTCCGCGACGCGGCTCCTTCTATCTCGCGCTATTGGGATTTCAACTACGAACTCGATACTCACCATACGTTCGAATACTTCCGGGATCGGCTGCTGGCTCAGCTTGACGAGTCGGTCAACCTGCGTCTGCGCAGCGACGTGCCGTTGGGAGCCTATCTCTCCGGCGGGGTGGACAGCTCGGTGGTGGCCTGTTTGGCGGCGCCACGGTATGGCGGGGACTTCCACACGTTCACCGGGGCCTTCGACGACGGCCCGGAGTATGACGAGTCCTCTTACGCCCGGATCGTCGCCGAGCGCTTGGGGGCAACGTATCACGAGGTCCGTCCGACGGCCGACGATTTCTGCCGGCTGATGCCGCGGCTGATGTGGCTCATGGACGAGCCCATGGCCGGGCCGGGGCTGTTTCCGCAGTATTGCGTCTCCCAACTGGCCGCGGGGACGGTCAAGGTCTGCCTGGGCGGTCAGGGGGGCGATGAGCTTTTCGGGGGATATGCCCGATATCTGGCGGCCTATCTGGAGCAGTGCCTGAAGGGGGCGATCTGCGGCACGCAAAAGGATGAGCCTTACGTGGTAACCTGGGATGCGGTCTTGCCTCATCTGCCGATGCTCAAGAACTATGTCCCTCTGCTGCAGGACTTCTGGCGCGAGGGGCTCTTCGAGGACATGGACCGGCGCTACTTTCGGCTGGTCGCCCGACACCGGGGGCTGGAAACCGTCCTCACTCCGGAGGTTTGGCCTGCCAGTGCCCCGCAGGCCTGCCTGGAGACTTTTAGTCAAGTATTCAACGGCTCGGCGGCGAAGAGCTACTTCAACCGGATGACCCATTTCGATCTGCAGACCCTGCTGCCGGCTCTTTTGCACGTCGAGGACCGGGTGAGCATGGGGGCCTCGATGGAGTCTCGGGTGCCGTTGCTGGACCACAACATCGTCGAGCTGGTCACCCGGATGCCGCCGATCATGCGCTTCGAGGGTGGCCGATCCAAGCACGTTCTGCGGGAGGCGGTGGCCAAGCTGGTGCCCCAACCGATCCTGGATCGCCAGGACAAGATGGGCTTTCCGGTGCCCTTCAACCAGTGGCTGAGCGGGCCGATCCGCGACTTTGCCGGCGATGTGCTGCTCGGTTCGGCCGCCCGTCAGCGCGGGCTCTATCGGGTCGACGAACTCGAGCGCCGACTTATCAACCCGGCCAAGTTTAGCCGGCTGCTGTGGGGATTGCTCTGCCTGGAACTCTGGTTTCAGACTTTCATCGACGCGCCACCGCCATCATCGAAATCATCGGCCTACGCGGCCCGCCGGCAGCCCAGGAAAGTCGCCTCGCACTGACGGGCCTCCCTGTGCAATTACACCCCCCGGGTGCAAGCGAGCAGGCTTGACCGAATCCCCCTACGTCGGGGGAGTTTCACCGAAAAAAAAGTGCAATTTGCCGGTATTTGCCGGAATTTGTAGCATTTTCAGTGATCAGTTTTGAGTAATCAGTGGTTGGTTAGCAGTCATCTCCGGTCGGGCCTCCGCTCTTGGGGGTTGGTGGCGGTTTCTTCGTGCAGACACCATGTAATCGTGCTCAGTGTTCTCTCTGGGGGTCGGCAAAAGTCGAAACGTCGAAACGTCGAAACGTCGAAACGTCGAAACGTCAAAACGTCGAAACGTCGAAACGTCAAAACGTCAAAACGTCAAAACGTCAAAACGTCGAAACGTCGAAACTCGCGGTTGGGGCGGTTTTCGCGGCGGTGGACGATCAGAGCCGCGACCGTGAGGGAGCGGTGGGGTGTGGAAAGGTCGAAACGTCGAAACGTCGAAACGTCAAAACGTCGAAACGTCGAAACCTCGAAACTGGCGGGTTGACGGCACATCGGCACTGGCGGTGGCGCCGTCAATAATGAACCTGACCCCCTTTTTTTCGCGAGGTCATTGCGGGGGTCGGTCGCGGGCCTGTACCTGCACGATTGTCCTCCCGAACGGGCCGCCGGGATACCAGAAGTCTTGGGGAATCATAACATAACGGTACAGGCCGGTCAGCCGAGTGTGCCAGGCCCGGTGGATCTCTCGGCGAATCGGGTATAAACTCGTTAGGCTGTGCTGTATCTCGGGCGAGAGCGGCAGATCGCGCAGCCAGCCGGCCGGGTATTCCGCTTCCGGATTCCCGCTCTCCGTGCTTGGGCTCCCAGTCAGGTGAGGCAAGGTGTTGAGCATTGCCGGCGCGGTGCCGGGCCAATCGGGATTCCCGGTCCACGCCGTCAGGTGCACTACCTCGGTGAAGTGGCAGGACAGCCCGATCACGCCGACGAACAGCACCGCCCCGGACAGGCGTCGCCGGGTCGCCGACTTCACGACGGCCAAGGCCAAGAACATACATATGCCGGTAATCAGCCACTGGTTGCGTGGCGTACCCTCCCTACACAAGTGGTTGTTGAACGTTATCGCCAGAGACATCGCCAGGCAGGAGAAGAGCCCGGCGAGCGCGAGCTGCAAAGTTGATGGTGAGCGACGCTGCCAAGCCAGGACTGCGACGAGGGTGGCGAGTGGAAGGAGAAGAAGCAGTATCGCGTGGGCAGCAATCAGCATGCATCTCAGTATACGTTGAGAGAGCCGGCCGGTCGATGAGCTCGGTGGGGTCCGCAGTGCGATTCGGCCGGTTCATCGGGTCGTCCAGGTTTGGTTCATCATGTCGTCCAAGAACGGTCCGCAGAGTGGACCCTACCTGGCGAGGCCACAACCGATTGGGCAGCGAATCGCACGGGTCAACGAGTTGACCCATGCCACCCCCCACCGGGCAGGGGAGGAGCCAGTTCACCGCAGAGACGGCGGTGCCACACGCAATCGCGCAGGCACTGGCGGGCAAGCCGCCAGTGGCACCCAGTTCACAGGCGAGACGCCTGGGGCACAGGGGGGGGAAACGTCAAAAAGTCGAAACGTCAAAACGTCAAAAAGTCGAAACGTCAAAAGGTGGAAACGCCAGGAAGTTAGAACTGGAAATAGATGAAGGGGATTGTGTTTTCGGGGCTTAGGAGGACCAGGGCGATGATCCATAGGGCGTAGCCCAGGCCGGCTACGGGGGCGGGAAGGACCAGGCGGGGGCGGCCGCGGCGGACCCACTCTTCGTAGAGTTGCATGCCGGCCATGAGCAGGAGGAGGCAGACCATGGGTAGTTTGTTCATCAGCCAATGCGGTTGGTCGACCTGGGCTGGTATGAAGAGGTGGGTTACGAAATAGGTTGCTCGTTGGAGGGCTGCTACGGTCGGCTCGGGGATGCCGGTGGTGGGGTCCACGATCGGCTGGCAGCGGAAGAAGACCCAGGCCACGTGTACGACCAAGAGGGTAAGGGCCCAGGTCAGGACGACGCGGAGGTGCTTGGGCAGGTGAGAGAGGAGGACGGTCCGGCGGCGCTCGAAAAACTTGCCGACGATCAAGGCGGCGCCGTGGATGGCTCCCCAGATGACGAAGGTCCAGCTTGCGCCGTGCCACAGGCCGCCGAGCAACATGGTGATCATGAGGTTGCGGTAGGTGAGCCAGCGGCCGTAGCGGGAGCCGCCCAGGGGGATGTAGAGATAGTCGCGGAGCCAGGTGGAGAGGGAGATGTGCCAGCGATGCCAGAAGTCGGTCAGGCCGACGGCCAGGTAGGGACTGGCGAAGTTGGGCTTGAGGTCGAACCCGAGGACTCGAGCCGAGGCGATGGCCATTCCGGTGTAACCGGCGAAGTCGCAGTAGATTTGCCCTCCGTAGCAGAACATGGCCAGCCAGAGATCTCGGGATGAGTAGCCGGCGGGATCGGCAAAGACCGGGTCTACCAGGAAGGCGAGCTGATCGGCGATCAGGAGTTTTTTGGTGAGCCCGATCATGAACATGACCGCGGCGGATTCGAGTCTGCTCCAGGTGAGGCGTTGGGGGGCGGCCAGTTGGGGGAGGAAGTCTCGGGCCTTGATGATCGGACCGGCCACGAGTTGGGGGAAGAAGGCCACGAAGAGGGCGAAGTCGATGAAGGACCTGGTCGGGGAGATCTTTCGGCGGTAGATGTCGATGGTGTAGCTCATCGTCTGGAAGGTGTAGAAGCTGATGCCGACAGGCAGGATGATCGACAACGTTCCCAGATTGGCTTGGACGCCGCAGGACCGGAGCAGTTCGCTGAGGGAGAGGACGAAGAACCCGGCGTACTTGAAGATCGCGAGGATGCCCAGGTTGCCGACTACGCTGCAGGCCAGCAGGAGCTTGCGGCGACGTTGCGGCGCGGCTCGATTCAGCCCCAGGCCTACGAAGTAATCCAGGAGGGTGGACCCGATGATGAGGGTTACCAGGTAGGGATTCCACGACATGTAGAAGAAGTAGCTGGCCAGCAGCAGGAAGAGGTGCCGGCGGCGGCGGCGCTGCAGCGTCCAATACCCCGCGAAGACGGCGGCAAAGAAAAGGGCGAATGACCAGCTCGAGAAGATCAAGGCTGCTCTTGCTCCGTCTGGATGCCGTGAGCCAGTAGCGGTCGCTCCGGGGTTAGTAACCCGAGTTCCTGGATTCGTTCGGCGATTCGCCGACTGATGCGGCGGGCGATGGGGAGGCCGACATGGGTTTCGTCCAGGAAGTCTCGATTGCTCCTGGGTAGGTCCTGGGGCGTACAGGAGACGAATTCAATGCCGTGCCGGCGACACAGGGAGGCGATGGGGTCCACCATCTGGGCCTCCAGGTCGCCCCATCCTCGCTCGCGCAAAGGGCTGTGGGGTACGTAGGCCACGATGAGGGTAATCTCCTGTTCGTTGAAGCATTTGAGCAAGTCTTCGAAATGGTCAACCACCCGGTCATTCGGTGAACGGTTTGGTTGGTAGACCGGCGGCGTTCTCGCGGAGTTGTCCTCGAGCGAGCCTTGAAGGCCGCGGAGTTGACTTCCGCGGAGCCAGGGATGCGAATAGCCATCAGGCGGACAGGGCCTGGAGGCCCAGGCCCGGTGCTCGCGAGCGAGCTGGGCGTACTTGGGTAGGACCGGTTCGAGTCTCTCTTGGAGGAACATCTTGATCTCAAAGCGTTCGTCAAAAAGCGCCCAGCGGCGGCCACAGTTGCCGATCAGGAATTGTCCGACGATCTTGCTGGACCATCCGTCGGCCTGGAGGTAATCGATAAGGTCCCCCAGAGAGAAGAGGTTTCGGGCCGCCGGGACCGGGAGGTACTCCGCCCCAAGGGCATGGACGTTGATGCCCAGGACCACCAGCGGCGGCTTCAAACGGTTGAGGCAGTTGTCCATCAGCCACCGCCATTCGGGCAAGCGCGACCCGGAAATGGCAAAGTTGAATGCTCGCCGTCCAGTGGTGCGCTGGAACTCCTCCGGTACGAAGGCGAGTTCGGCCCGCGAAGACCCCATGAGGATGATGTCCGGTTTGCCAGGCTGGCTGCTCAGGGTGTCGAGTTTGCGCTGGTAGAGGTCGATGTGGTATGGCCGGAGGTGTTGAGCACCCAGCCGGATCACTGCATCCGCGGATGCCAGGCCGAGCAGCGTGGTGATGATGATGACCATGCGGCGACGGGCGGAGTTCGTCGGGCGACGGAACGGACCCATCTGGGGTTCCTTTGGTCAAAGTGCGCCATGGATGCCGAACGATAGTGGCGATCCTCAGATGAATCGGCTGAGTCGGGGTTTGAATGTGAGGCTCAGACTCGAGCGGGCTTGGGTGACCGAGAGACTTGGAACTCCGGACGATATGAGCCGGCGGCGGTGATTCACGTCGGGCAGGACGGTGCAGGCTGAAACCGGCCGCTCTTCCTGTCAAGAGCACTTTGCCATCGGACCAAGGAATGGCGCTGATTGCCGGCGTTGGAGAGGATTCGCGCGGGGATCAGGCGTCGGCGGGCCCGGTGTCCGGCTTGTACTCCTGCATCGCCCCGGGGTGGCGAAGCGGCAGGCAGGGCATCAGCGGGGGCGACCGTCCAGCCCTGAGCCGGGAGCATCCCGTCGGGAGCAGCGGCACTCGGCCAGTTACTTCGGGACCAGGGGCAGGGAGACTGTTCAGGCACTTGTCGTTGTTGGTCAGCACACATTTTGGCGCACGCCGTGAGGTGTTACTTCCCGGGCCCGGCCATGCGAGCATTCTGCCGCCCCTTTCGGGGGCTTGGGGTCGTGGGGGGGCTGCAAACCCAGGGTTACGTTGCGCTCAACCCTGGGCTCTATTCCGTCGCCCCTTTCAGGGGCTGATTGGCTTTGTCGCCAGGGGTTCCAGGGCTCGCTGCGCTTCGCCCTGGGCTTTATTCGGGCGCCCCCTTCGGGGGCTTGGTGTTGTCAGGGGCTTTGCTCGCGGGGTCCCTGGCTCTGGGGGGCGGGGATGCAAACACTGTAAGCAAGTCCTATACGGTGATCAATGCTCAATGACTGGTCCGGCGCTGCTGTTGCCGGGTACTCGTGCGGAATCCTGCGGGCCCGTGACGGCAAAGGAATACAAAGTCCGGTCCACGGCGATCCTTGGGCAGCCCCCATAAGTCGTCGAGTATCGGGGGCCGCGATGATCTTGGCTACAGATGGGCGACAGGTTACAATGGGTGTGCTTAGTGGCGGCAGGGTACTCAAATCGCGGAGGCCCTGCTTCGGGCGATGGCAGATGTTTATCCTGTCGGGGCTGGGCCCATTCGGTCATCTCGTAGTTCCGCGCCAGGATGGCGGTTGGTTTGACACCTGGTTGCAGGTGGCGTTGGCGCGACCAACCACAGGAAGGTAGGACAACATGATTGCGGAAGCCGCGAAACGCATTGAAAGGTCGGCGATTTGGGGAGCATGCTGTGTAGTGGCGATGGCCGGCCAATCCAGGGGAGACGATTGCGGCGGAGTAAACACCAGCTTCGAGAGCGGCGACTTCACCGGATGGACCACGCAGGATCTGACGATTCCGAGCCCCCCCGGCTTGATAGTGGGGATCGGTATTTGGCCGCCGACCGACGGAACGTTCACGGTTAGACACAGCTTCGACGGCAACGGGCCCGGCGTGATTCGCGTTTCCCAGGACATGGCCCTCCCGCCGGGGACCAGCACGCTCCAATTCGATTACCGTGCTGCTTGGGACTTCTTCGGCTTCGGGGCGACGCTCGATCGTACTTTTACTGTGCATCTCGAGCCGGCGGGTGGCGGCCCACCAATGCAATCCGACCTCATTCTGACCGTGCCAGCCGGAGATGTGATGTTTGATACTGGCGATCTTGTCGGCACCGTGGAGGTGAGCGCCTTTGCGGGCAGCACGGTGCACGTGGCCTTCGAATGGGATGTTCCCGAGGACCACACCGGGCTGGCGGCCTTCCAACTCGACAACATCCGCTGCTCGGGCGAAGACTGCAACGGCAACGGCATCGACGACCGGGACGACATCGGCACCGTCAACCGGGACTGCGACGAAGATGCGATCCCCGACGAGTGCGAGCCGGACGCCGACGGGGACGGCCTGACGGACGACTGTGACGACTGTCCTGACGATCCCGCCAAGTTCGATCCCGGGGTCTGCGGCTGCGGTGCGGAGGACGATGACACCGACGGCGACGGCGTGCCGGACTGCTTCGACGAATGCCCCGGCGACGCCAACAAACTGGAAGCGGGATTCTGCGGGTGCGGACAGGCCGACCGCCTCGATGATGCCGATGATGATGATGTCATCGACTGCCTGGACAACTGCCCGGCGGTGGCGAACGCCGATCAGGCCGATGCCGACGGCAACGGGGTGGGCGACGTTTGCGAGGGGGGGCCGGCCGGACAACCCGTCGGAGAATGCGGTTGTGGAGCCGGCAGCGTCCTGCTCATGCCGCTGATGTTGACCGCGGTAGGCTGGATGCGTCGCCGCAATCACGTTGGGCGACGCAGATAGTCTCTCTACTCTCTCCAACAACACAGAGCCCTTCAGCGGGGAAACCTGCTGGAGGGCTCTTTTCGTGCGCCTCGGCTGGCCGGGTCGTGTGCTTGGGGATATGATGGGCCGTGGTGGGGTCGGAAGGTGCTTGGCGGGGGCTCTGGGATGAGACGGGGTGGGGTGCGGTTGGAGGATGGTCGGTGACTGATGCGAAGCCGGTAGAGATCAAGAAGATTGCGGCGGCCAAGAAGATGCGGGGGCTCATGGCCGAGCATTTTCGGGAGCTGGATCAGGCGGTGAGGCAGGGGCACCCCAAGGTGGCCTGGTGTACCAGCGTGGGGCCGGCGGAGTTGCTGCGGGCCATGGGGTTCGTGGTCTATTATCCGGAGAACCACGGGGCCATGTTGGGGGCCACGCGGATGGCCAGTGAGACCATCCCGGCGGCGACGGCGATCGGTTATTCGCCGGAGGTCTGCTCGTACATGACCAGCGACATAGGGGCCTTTCTGCAAGGGCGGACGCCGCTGAGCGAGGCCTATGAAGGCATCGAGTCGATCCCCAAGCCCGACGTGCTGGTCTATAACACCAACCAGTGCCGGGAGGTGCAGGACTGGTTCGACTGGTACGGGCGGCACTGGGATCGGCCGGTGTTGGGGATCGAGTGTTATCGCGGGGTGGGGGAGGTGACCGAGGTACACGTGACCGGCATTGCCGGGCAGATCGAGGCCTTAGTCGAGCCATTGGAGAAGATCAGCGGGGGGCGGCTCGACCCGGATCGGCTGCGGGAGTCGGTGCGGCTGTCGCGGGAGTGTTCGGAGCTGTGGAAGGAGGTGCTGGAGACGGCGGCGGCCCGGCCCTCGCCCTTGACCTTCTTCGACAGCACGATCCACATGGCCCCGGCGGTGGTGATGCGCGGGACGCAGGTGGCGATTGACTACTATCGCGAACTGCTGGGCGAGTTGAAGCAGCGCATCGCCGACGGGGTGGGGGCCGTGGAGGGCGAGCGGTACCGTCTTTATTGGGAGGGCATGCCCATCTGGGGGCGGCTGCGGGACCTGGCGACGCAGTTTCTGGAACTGCGGGCCTGCGTGGTGGCCAGCACCTATGCGAACTCGTGGGTATTTGAGGCGTTGGACCCGGACGATCCGTTCCGGTCGATGGCTCGGGCATATACCGAGCTGTTCATCGTGCGATCCGATCCGTACAAGGAGGAGTATCTGCGGGAGATGATCGGGACGTTCAACGTGGACGGTATCGTCTTCCACGATTGCAAGACCTGCCCGCACAACACCAATTGCCGGCACGGCATGCCGCAGCGGCTGGCCGAGGGGCTGGAGATGCCGTCGATCACCATCGCCGGGGATTTGAACGACCTGCGGTGCTACTCGGACGAGCAGGCCCGGACGCAGATCGAGGCGTTTGTGGAGCAACTTGCCGAGCGCGCCCAAAAGTAGAACCGTGGGCGCGGGCTAACACGGCGGGGCGCAGGAGATAGTCATACATGACGAGCCGCTGGTGCTTGGGTCTGGATGTGGGGGCGTCGGCGACGAAGGCGGTGTTGCTGGACGGCGAGGTGGTGGCGGCGCGGGCGCTACGCAAGTCCGGGGCGGACTTTGCCGGGGCGGCCGAGGCGTGCCGGGATGAAGTCGGCAGGGTCGCCGGGCTCGAGGCCGGGGCTATCGAGCGGGTGGTGGCCACCGGGTATGGGCGGCGGAGCGTGGAGTTTGCCGGGCGGACGGTGACGGAGATCACCTGCCATGCCCGGGGCTGTTACGCGGGTTTTCCGCAGGCCATCACCATCGTGGACATCGGCGGGCAGGACAACAAGGTCATCGCCCTGGAGGCCGACGGCGGTCGCCGCAACTTCAAGATGAATCGCAAGTGTGCCGCCGGCACCGGGGCGTTTCTCGAGGAGATCGCCGGTCGGCTGGACACGCCGCTGTCCGAGCTGAACGAGTTGGCACGAAAGGCCGAGGGGGATGCCGAACTAGGCTCGTTCTGCACGGTCTTCGCCAAGACCGAACTGCTGCGGCTGATCGCCCAGGGCATGCCGCTGGCCGAGATGGCCATGGCCGCCTTTCGCTCGGTGACCAAGCGGATCCTGGAGATGGACCCGCTGGAAGGTCAGGTAGTGATGACCGGCGGGGTGGTGGCCCACAACCCGATCATTGGGGAGTTGGTTTCCAGGGCCCTGGGTCGCGAGGTGCTGGTTCCGGATCAACCGCAGTACACCGGGGCCCTGGGGGCGGCGCTGCTGGCCCGGGAGGGGTGAGGGCGGTCTATCCTGACGACTCGCGGGCCCGTAAGACGGCCGCTTCCGCCCCGCGAGATTCACCAGGTGGCGCAGGTAAAGAGCAAGTCCAACATTGGCATTGAATCGAACTGGAAAGTTGGAGCGTGGTGATGCAGGCTGATCGACTCGAGGTGACCCGCCGTCCGGAGAAGTTCATGGCCAACGCCAAGCGGGTTATTACCCGGTTGTTCCTGCCCGGTGACGAGGGGAGGATCCGGGCGGTGCTCGAGCGGGTGCTGGCCCTCGGCGAGCCGGAGGTGCACGACGTGCTGCTCGAGGTGCTGCGAAGCTTCAACCGCCGCCACCGGGATATCGGGGCTGTCTTCCTGGGTCACTTTGAGAAGGTGGCTCACCTGCTGGACAACGGCCGGGCGCTGTCGGAGGAGCGCCGGATGCTGATCGGCTCTTATTTCACGATGGAATACTCCATCGAGTCCGCGGCCCTGTTCAATCCCTCGATCGTGGAGCATCCGGATCAATCCGGTCTGCCGGCCGGGAGCAGGCGGTTCATCATGAGTCTGCGGGCGACGGGTGAGGGGCATGTCTCGTCGATCGTTTTTCGCACCGGGGTGATCGACGGGGCGGGGGAGATACGTTTTGACCCCGCGGGCAATTACGTCGAGTCGGCCAAGCACGTGGAAGACCGGCTGTATCACAAGCACACGTATTTCCTGAAGCTGATCGAGATGGCCGGGTACAACGAGCTGGCCGGGGTGATCCTGGATAAGCTGGGCGAGGACTTCACCATCCACGAACTCGGTAGGGCGATTGAACGGACCAGGGGAGAAGGCAGGGCGTCGCCCGCGTTTCAGGAGACGGCCGACAACATGCTCTGGCTGGCCCGGTCAAATTATCACCTGAGCTTTCCGGAAGATGCGAGCCCCTCGGAGGTGGCCATCTTTCCGACTACCGAGGACGAGAGTCGGGGGATCGAGGATGCCAGGTTCGTGCGCTTTAGCGATGGTGACGGCCGGGCGGTCTATTACGGCACCTACACGGCGTACAACGGGTTTCGTATCCTGCCGCAGCTTCTGGAGACGGCGAACTTTTCGGAGTTCCGCATCAGCACGCTGAACGGGCGCTATTGCCAGAACAAGGGTATGGCCCTGTTTCCGCGGCCGATCGACGGGTGGTATCTGATGCTCTCGCGGCTGGACGGGGAGAACCTGTACATCATGCCGTCGAAGAACATCCGCTTTTGGAACCAGGCGACCCGGCTGCAAGAGCCGACGCATTCGTGGGAGTTGGTCCAGGTGGGCAACTGCGGCTCGCCGTTGGAGACGGCCGAGGGCTGGATCATGCTGACCCACGGGGTGGGGCCGATGCGGCGCTACTGCCTGGGGGCCTCGCTGCTGGACCTGGAGGACCCCACCAAGGTCATCGGCCAGCTCCGCGAGCCGTTGCTGGCCCCGACCGAGGAGGAGCGCGACGGCTACGTCCCCAACGTGGTCTATTCCTGCGGGGCCATGATCCACGGCGACCTACTGGTCATCCCCTACGCCATGGCCGACTCGGCGACGACCTTCGCCACGGTCGGGGTGCAGGACCTGCTCGATCATATGCGACGCTGAGGGGCGGTTGCCCGCCTCGGCGGGACGGAGCGCAACCTACAGCAGAAACAAGACTTAGCGGGCCTCTGGCGGACGCTCCAGAGGCGTGTTATGCTGAAAGTAAACCAAAGTCGCGCATGTTATGTAGATCAAGCTGATTGTTGTTATGCTGCAAAGGACACGCCCAATTCTGATTCCCTCATGCGTGCCCCGTTGGCTTTGCACGTCACTACTCGTATGCACCTCGTTCGCGCCCGCATGCCGACAAGACAAAGTCCAACCGGCCGACGATGACACACGCGCGCCCACGAGCGACGCTCCAATTCAATCTGCCAGTGATTCCGAGCAATTCCTCACATTCGCTGATCGAACATGGAAACTCGCGGGACCGTGCCGATCCACTAGCGACATATTTCGCCCATCAATGTCTGCCGTCTACTTCATAACGGATGACGATGACATTCGCTTGATCAGACTTGGCGCTGATAAATCGTCACCGCTGGCGGAAGGCGTGTTTTCGCTAATCCTTGGCGTTCAAATCAATCACAATGGCCGATGGATCAGCCATGGACCACGCACCGAATGGCTGCTGAATGGTGGCCGTGGCGAGTCTCACTATGTTTATGGACAACTGCACGGTACGCAACGCGAATGGTATGGGAGTGGACAATTGCATATCGAGTGCGAATGGGCTGCCGGCAAAACGAACGGCAGCGATCGCGGTTGGTATGAGAATGGCCAACCAATGTACGAGGCCCAGTATTTCCACGGCAAAGAAATAGCCGGTAAAGCGTGGGACGAAAACGGACGGCGTATTAAGTAATGCGACACAACCAATCGTTGCACGGGAGCCGGCTCGCGGCTTGGTTGTTCGGACGTCTTTCGTCCCGGCCACGGAGTCTGGTCATTCGAAGCCGTCATCCCTCCGGCCCGGCGGACTCGGTCGTTATGCCGCATCTCTGAAACTCAACTAATGAGTCGTGTCCTTGCTGGGGTTTGCCTATACGCATGAAAGGAATCGCCATGGCCCAGCATCCATCAGACGCCATCGAAAGCGGATTGGCGGAACTTGAGGAAGACGAGAATGCCATGCTCGATCGCAGTGCCGTCATGATCCAGGCTTACGATGGGGCGTTCTACGGATTCGACTTGTTCGCTAACGGAGCCGTTAATCGGTATCTTGCATTGTCCGCCGGTTTTCGCATGTTGATCCGCGATCGAAACCTGATCTGTGCTGGGGCACTTCTTCGGCTGCAATTGGACACCGCACTCAGATTCTTCGCCGGTTTCATTGTCGAGAAACCGCATGAATTCGCATTCGAGGTTTTCGATGGAAAACAAATCCGCAGATTGAAGGATCAAGATGGCAAACTAATGACCGACCGGTATCTCCTCACCAAGTTGGCCAAGGAATATGCGTGGATCAAACGCGTCTACGAAAGAACGTCCGGGTACGTTCATATGTCGGGTACGCACATTGCCAGCATCTTCGGTGATGTCAATCACGAGAACAGATCGGTTGACATCAAGATCGGTTGGCGAGACAAGGATCTTCCCGATTCTATCTACCTTGAAGCGATTGCTGCATTTCGCGAATCGACGACAATTCTCGCTCGTTACATTGATGGCTGGATTTTCACCAAGGCAAACCCTGAGAAGGTCGCTGAAATGAAGGCTGCACGCGAGAACAAATAAAGTGCGGCATGACAGGCCGACGCAGACGGATGCCGCTGCGGGGCTGAATAGAGGGAGGCGGCCTTTGACCGGGGGTTCCGCTGCGCTCCACCCCCGGCTACTATCCACGGCCCCTCCCGGGGCCAAGGTGGACGATCCAACATGGGCGAGCGGGGCCAAGGCGGAGCACCGAGTAGAGGTGAGCGTCTGGGGTGTTCGACAGGGACCGGGCCGAGGGCGGCCCGGCTCACCGGAACCAGTGAATCAACAATGACAGAGCACTCGTCCAATTGACAATAGGGGGAGGCACAGGCGCC
>CAZFMS010000025.1:0-23757 GCA_964520125.1 uncultured Planctomycetaceae bacterium | reverse complement strand
TGCTGCAGTGCAAGAGGGTCGAGGGCCAGCCCTACACGCCGTCCTGCTTCGTGAGTTCGGGATCCGGCGAGCATATCGCCGCGCTCCTGGAGGACGGTATGCGGGCGGTCAGCGTTCCTCTAACGGAGTTTTCCGGGCTGGGCAGCATTCTGTATCCGGGAAGCGTCGTCGATGTGCTGGTGTCTCTAAAGCTGCCGTCGGATAGCGGGTCCGCCCGCGAGGCCATGTCCACGACTCTCCTCAGGAGCATCCAGGTGTTGGCGGTGAATGAATGGACCGTGGTCTCTCCCAACGAGGGGGAGGACGGGGAGAAGGCCACTCGGGTCGGTCGCGGCAGGCGACGGATAATCACGCTGATGGTGAACTCCAAGCAGGCGATTATCCTCCAGTTGGCCAGGGAGCACGGTACGGTATCTCTGGCCCTGCGCAACCCGCTGGATTCGACCCCGGTTGATCCCGACGGAGTCCTGCTGAGCGAGCTTTCCCCGGCGTACATCGGGCGGCTGGCCAGGCTGGCAAACGTTGCGATCTCGCCCCAGGGAAGCGTCCCGGCACCGGCGGTCGAGGCTCATCAGTCTGTGGCTCCCGTTTATCGGGGGCCTTCGATATGGGAAGTGGATATCTTCCGTGGCGGCTCGAGAGAAACGCGAACCGTCCCCCTACCGGAAAGTGTGATAGACCTTTAGGATTACAGGCTTGGTTTGTATGGGGGAGTAACGATGAATCGCGTGTGCGTTTTGCCAGCGATTTCTCAACCACACGGAGGAATCAATCGTGGCGTTGCTTCACATTATGCCGTCTTCTCGTTGCCGGATCATCGCCCTGGCCGCTGCCGTGGTGATGCTGGCGGTCGTTCCAACGTCGGCCCAATCTAACAACTCGGGCGCCGCCGAGACCATAGAGAGGATCGGGATCTTCGTCGGAAGATCGGCCATCATCGAGGCCCCCTGGCCGGTGAAGACCGTTTCGGTCACCGATCCCAAAATCGCCAATGTCGAGGTCCTCACCGCGACGCAGGTGCTGGTAATGGGCAAGTCACCGGGTTCCACCGACATCATCATGCTGGGCAATGGCGGCCAGACCGTGGTCCAGACCAGAATCGATGTCGATATCGACGTCAGCAGGATCGAGGCCCAACTGGCCGGGCTGCTTGCTGATTGCGCCCTGAAAGTGGGGCAATCGGAAGGCGTCCTGGTCGTCTCCGGTACTTTGGCCCGCGCCGAACAGATCGAGCGGCTCCACGAATTCCTCGATGCCCACGAGTTCAAGTATGTGGACATGACCACTCTGGCCGGCGTGCAGCAAGTACAAGTTCAGATCCGCATCGCCGAGGCCAGCCGCACGGCGTTACGGGCCCTGGGCATCAATGTCCTGACGACCGGTCATCAAGACAACACCTTCTTCGGGGCTTCGCTCGTCGGCAGTGCCGCCGGCGGGGCCATGAACCCGATCACCATCGGCCCTCCGGCGGGGACCTTGGCCGGGCCCCAGAATGCCCCGTTCACCTTCAATGCCGACGTGAACGTGAGTCCGGTGGTCACCCTGCTGGCCGGCTTCCCCCGTGCCGATCTCGAGTTCTTCATTCAGGCCCTGGCCGAGAACCAGTATCTGCGGATCCTGGCCGAGCCGAATCTCGTCGCTCTCAGCGGCGAAGAGGCCAGCTTCCTGGCCGGCGGTGAGTTCCCCATTCCTGTGGTCCAGGGCACTATCGGCGGCGGGGGCACGTCGATCACCATCGAGTACAAGGAGTTCGGCGTCCGACTGAGCTTCCGCCCCACGGTCTTGGGCGATAACGTCATTCGGCTCCACGTGGCCCCGGAAGTGAGCAACCTGTCCGCCCAGGGGGCGGTGGAGATCCAGGGCTTCCGGATCCCGGCGGTAGTCACCCGCCGGGCGGAGACGACCCTGGAACTCGGTAGCGGGCAGACCTTCGCCATGGCCGGTCTCCTGCAAGAGAGCAACGAGGCCCGAAACTCTCGAGTCCCGGGATTGGGAGACTTGCCGGTGCTGGGGGCTCTGTTCCGGTCGGTTCGCTACGAGAAGAGTGAGACCGAGCTGCTGGTTCTGGTAACCGCCTCGCTGGTCGAGCCTCTGTCCCTCGCCTCGGTTCCTCCTCTTCCCGGAGATGGCCATGTTCCGCCCGACGACTGGGAGCTGTACGGCGTGGGGCGCATCGAGGGCCAAGCAGCGGCGAACATCTCTCCCGACGATGCGGAGCAATTCCAGGAAGCCGGGCTCGATCGTCTAAAGGGCCCCGGGACCTGGGCCTCCTACGAGCAGCCGGGGGCCGAGAGCCGATCCACGCTGGATGAGGTTCGGGCGCCTACCTCGTCAGACAGCAGGAGGAGCTTGTCAGAAGAGACGGCCGGGAGAAACTCCGCGGCCTGAGAGAGGGAAGTAAGATGCAGCCCGGACACCCCGTATTGCTCGTCACCAGTGATCCGGCGACGAGGACTGCGGTGCGATCGGCACTGGAGTCAGACCGCCGCTTTGCCAATGCGGGGGTATGCAAAGACTTGAGCGAGCTGGTTGCCCATCTGGAAAGGGCGCCGGCGCCGGGAGTGCTCGTCGATATCGACCCGCAACCGAGCGGACTGCTCGGAAGCCTGGATCCGATCATCAAGAGGTTCGAGGACTCGCGGTTCATCATCCTGTCCGGCATTCAACGCGACGGCCTGGTGCTCGAGGCCATGCAGGCCGGGGCCCGACACTTCCTGACCAAGGAGTCCATCGGGCCACACCTGGTCGGTGCCCTGCGGCGATTGATACCCAACGGTTTCCCCCAGGGCCAGAAGCAGGGCATGGTGATAACCGTGCTGGGCGCCGGTGGAGGCTGCGGGGCCACCACCGTGGCCATCAATCTGGCCAATGAGCTGGGCATCGAGTCCTCGGAGCCGGCATTGTTGGTCGATCTGGACGACCACTACGGAGCTGTGGGAACGTATTTGGGGCTCGAGGGAGATTTCGGGATTGGTGATGTTCTGGCCAACAGTAAGCGAATCGATGCCGATCTAGTCAACTCGACGGCCCTGGACTACTCGGAAAGCCTCCGGGCCCTGATCAGCCCGTTCAGCACGGGCCATGCGGAGCCGGAGCCGATGCGCTTCGCTCATCTGGGCCCGGCGTTGGAAGCTCTCCTACAGGCCTCCCGGCACACGGTGATAGATGCCCCGCGGGTGCCGACCTCGGTCGCCGCCGGCCTGGCCCATGCCAGCCGATTCACCCTGATCGTCCTACAGCTAAACGTCAAGGATATCGGGGTCGCCAGGAAGATGTTGTCGGACCTCGGCAGACGGGGCGTCCCGACAGATCGGCTTGTCCTCCTGGCCAACCGTTATCGGCGGCGGCATTCGATGATCACCTTCAAGGAGGCTCAGAACGCCTTCGGTGACATTCCCCTGGGGCATATTAGTAATGATTTCCAGGGTGCCAGCAGATGTATCAACTATGGTCAGCCGCTGGCCCAGGCCGCACCGCGTTCGGCCTTGCGGAGGGATATACGTCAACTCGCGATCGAGTTGTCAGAAGCACATTCGAGTAACAATCGCGCTGCCGCGATAAAGGTCAACCGTGAATAACCAATCCGATCCATACCAAACCGGCACTCAGACGATCGATCCCGCGGCCACGCAGGAGGTCAAGACCAAGGTTCATAAACGGCTTCTGGAGACCTTGGACTTCGCCGAAGCGCGGCGGATGCCCATGGAGCAGCTCCATAGCGAGTGCTCACGCCGAGTAGATGTATTACTGAACGAGCAGGGTTGCCCGCTCTCGGCCCCGGAGAAGCAGAAGCTTCTGCGCGAGGTGATGGACGAGATCTTCGGATTGGGTCCCATCGAGGAGTTCCTGCGCGATCCGCACATCACCGATATTCTGGTCAACGGCCCCCATAACATCTACATCGAGCGCGAAGGAAGACTGGAGCGCACTACGGCACAGTTCCGCGATGACGCCCACCTCATGCAGGTGATTCAACGAATCGCCGCCCGCGTGGGCCGGCGCATCGACGAGAGTTCCGCGATGCTCGATGCCCGTCTGCTGGATGGTTCCCGAGTGAACGCCATCATTCCTCCCTTGTCACTACGTGGCCCGGCCATGAGTATCCGGCGGTTCGGCGCGGTTCCCATCACTATCGAGCGGCTGATCGAGTTGGAGTCCCTGACCGAAGAGATGAGGCTCTTCCTCGAGGCCTGTGTCAGCTGCAAATTGAACATCCTCATCTCCGGCGGAACCGGTACCGGCAAGACCACCATGCTCAATGTGATGTCCAAGTGGATTCCGGAAGAGGAGCGCATCGTAACCATCGAGGACGCCGCCGAATTGCAGCTCCAGCAAGAACATGTGGTGGTCCTCGAAACCAGACCACCCAATATCGAAGGCCAGGGCCAGGTGACCCAGCGCGAGCTGCTCCGCAACAGCCTGCGGATGCGTCCCAACAGAATCATCATCGGTGAGGTGCGCGGCGACGAGGCCTTGGACATGCTCCAGGCCATGAACACCGGTCACGAAGGATCGATGACCACCGTGCACGCCAACAATCCCCGCGACGCCCTGGGCCGGATCGAAAACATGGTCAGCATTGCCGGGCTTAACTACCCGATACACGTCATCCGCCAGCAGATGGTCTCGGCCCTCGATATGGTGGTTCACATAGTGAGACTCACCGGTGGACGGCGTAAGGTCTTCAGTATCGCCGAATTGACCGGCATGGAGAGCGGTACCATCTGCCTGCAGGACATCTTCCGCTACCAGCAGACCGGGGTGGATGAGGACGGCCATGCCATGGGCCACTTCGAGGCCTGCGGCGTTCGCCCCCAAATACTCGCCCGATTGCATTCGGAAGGTAGCAGTCTTCCAGAGGATTTCTTCCATCATCGGGTACTGGACTTCACGCCGATCAACACGGAGGGCTAGTGGCGTGTCTCTTGATCCTCAGAACATTGTCACCCTGGTAGTAGCGGCCTCCGTCTTCGGCCTGGTACTCTCGCTGTGGTGCTTGGGGGTGCTGTTATGGTCCCGGCGTCGTTCGGTCCATGAGGCCAGGGTCGAAAAGCGATTGCGGACCGTGGAGCAGGGCAGCGACGATAAGCGTGTGTTGCGCCTGTGGCACGATGGACGGGAGGCAACCACCTCGGTCAGCACCGTCGCCCGGCGGAGATCGTTGTTGCTGCGCCTCGATCGGCTCTTCGAAGATGCCGGGTGGAATAGGGAGGTGCGGACGCTCGTCTTGGCGATGCTGGGCATGACTTCCATGTCCTGCGTGGCCCTCTCCCTGGTGTTGCTCGACAGCGCCATTGTGGGCCTGGGAATCGCCGCAACCCTGATCCTGATCTTCTGGACCTACTTGAAGTACCGTGTCAGCCGTCGAGCCGCCCTGTTCGAGACGCAGCTGGTCGAGGCCTTGGAGCTGGCTGCTCGTTCGCTCCGGGCCGGGCACCCGCTAGTGGGAGCGTTCAAGCTGATCTCGGACGAATTCCCCGCCCCGGTGGGCTCGGTCTTCGCCCAGGTCTGCCAGCAACAGGAGCTTGGCGTTGGTCTCGGAGATGCCGTCTGCCAGGCGGCCGCGGCCTCTTCGAGCGGAGACATGAGGCTGTTTGCCACGTCGGTGGTCATCCAGTTGCGGACCGGCGGGAATCTGGCGGACATGATGGAGCGGGTCGCCGCGGTGATCCGGGACCGGATGCGACTCTATCGACGCATCCGTATCCTGACCGCCCAAACGCAGTTCAGCAAGAGAATACTGCTATTCCTGCCATTTGCGATCTTCATGTTACTCAACGCCCTGAATCGTGAATACATGGACCCACTGTACACGACGGCGAACGGAAAGTTCTTATTGGGAGCGGGAGCCGTAGCGCTGGTGCTCGGGGCCTGGAGCATGAACCGCTTGGCGGTACTGCGGTACTAGCCCCGGCGGTAGCGGTTGTGAGATTCGAGTAATGTACGAGTTACTGATCCCCATTCTGACATTCTTCTCCGTGGTGGCCCTAGGGGGCGCGGTACTGGTCCTCCGTTCTCGGAGGAGCGACCAGCTGCGCAGCCGGCTTGACCACACTGCCCCTCCGGCCACCCAACGGGATGCTACTCCCGCCTTCAAGCCGCGCCTGATCGACCTGGTAGAGGGCGTCGGCATCAAGGTCTCATCGGGGGGGCCGTCCCCCAAGCTGCGGCAGAGCCTGGCGGAAGCCGGTTATTATGCCGATCACGCCGCGGCGCTGTACATGGGGACCAAGCTATTCCTCCTGGTCGCCGGGCTGGTCGCCCTGTGGGTCCTGCTCCTCCCGGTCGAGCAGCCCCTGACGGTCAAAGGGATGATGGTGGTGACCGGAGGTGGGTTGCTGTCTTTCCTGCCCAATCTCTTCGTCCATATGCGTCGTCGGGAGCGGAGGGCGGAGGTTCGTCGCCACCTGCCCGATGCCCTCGATCTGTTGGAAATCAGCGTCTCTTCGGGCATGGGCCTGGACACCTCTTGGAACTCGGTCGCCGAGCAGATTCGGGCCGTCAGCCGGACCCTGGCTGACGAAATGGCCCTGACCAATCTCGAACTTCACTTGGGTGCCCCGCGGGCGGTGGCCATGCGGCACATGGCGGAACGCACCGGAGCCGAGGAGATATCATCCCTGGTGGGCGTGCTCCTCCAATCCGAACGGTTCGGCACCAGCATCGCCCAAGCCCTGCGGACGTTTTCCGAAACCATGCGCGAGACCCGGAGCAGCCGGGCGGAAGTGGCCGCGGAGAAGATGGCGGTCACTCTCCTGTTTCCCATGGTCCTATTCATTTTCCCGGCTATTCTGGTTGTGACCGTCGGCCCGGCCGCGGTCGTGCTCTTCGAAATCATGGGTGGGGGATAACAAGATCTGGGTTCACCACAGATTGGGAGACGAGAACCGTGAAACCACTAGTGATTGTTACTGTCGGTATCCTGGCCACCGTGTTTGTAGGGTGTGACGCGAACAACTTGCAGGTTGAGCAGGATGACCCGGGCGACGCGATGCTCCGGGACTCCCTGCATGACTCTGCGATCAACAAGGCGATTATCGCCCAGCACACGCTCTATCGCTATCACTTCGTGCCTGATTCAGCCAGACTCAACGAGCTGGGCGAACGAGACCTGGCCGTACTGACCGGCCACTACAGAGAGTATCCCGGCAAGCTGAACATCCAACGCGGCAACACGCCCGCGGACATATATGACGCCCGGGTGCAGACGGTTGCCGACACGATGGCCCGGGCCGGCGTGGGGGTGGAGCGCATCATGGTCTCCCAGGACCTGCCCGGCGGCCAGGGCATGGCCTCCGAGGACGTCCTGGGAGTCATCGACCGCCAGGCGGATCCACTGTCTGCCGAATCGACAACCGGCAGCGGCAGTTCCGGGACAACGGGGGGCCGTCCATGAGCCCCAGGCTGCCCGGTAGGAGGGGGTGCGCGTGCGGCGCTCTGCTCACCTTGCTGACCGCCGCCGCGATTCCGCTCGGCGGATGCGCGAAGACCAACAGTGAATCGGGGGTCTCCTACGCGGACGAGCGCCACTCCGATTCGGAATTCGATAGCGGAGGGGAGCGGCCGCCCACCGCCAAGACCCTCTATGCGGTGGTGAGAATCCTGATGGCCCAGGACAAAGACGCAGAATGCTCTCAAGTGCTGAAGAGGATCATTCGGGGCTATCCCGGCTTCATGCCGGCCTATTGTGACCTGGCCGAGATTCAAGCGCGACATCACCGAGTCAACGAGGCCATAGCCACCATTACCGCCGGACTGCGGGTCTCATCGCGGGACGCAGTCCTGCTGAACAACCTCGGCATGTGCTGGATGCTCAAGGAAGACTACCGCCAGGCCCTGATGAGGTTTACCCAAGCTGCGGCCGCCAGGCCGCAAGATGCACGATACCGGGCCAATATGGCCGTTTCGCTGGGCCTGTTGGGGCGTTACCAGGAAGCACTCTCCCTCTATGAGCAGGTGATTCCGGAAACGGATGCCCAGCACAATGTGAGCATACTTCGCCAGGCTTCGCTGAATTCCACAGAGTCGACCGAGAAGAAGGCCGGGGGGCGGCCGACTGTCGCCAGTTCGAGAGCCAGCGACGACGAAATCCTCCCGGCTTGGATTCGACATGTTCATCCTTCGGGGGTTTCTGATGAGAAAATGGAATAAACCTACTAATCGTCGTCGAGGGGTGGCCCTCATCTGGGTGGTGATTACCCTGCTGATGCTGGTGGGCTTCGCCGGTCTGGCCCTGGATACGGGGTTCATCCTATTGGTCAGAAACCAGTTGCAAAACGCCACCGACGCCAGCGCCCTGGCTGGAGTTCGCGTCGTGCGAGATGGCGCCGTCGATGCCCGGTTGGCGGCGGTGGGCATCGGCCTGGCCAACGATGCGGCCAAGGCGCCGGTTCAGTTGGCCATGAATGATGCCAACGCCGCCGACGGCGACATCGTGATAGGACGCTACCATCGGGGAGACGACTTGTTCACGCCCACCCTGGACTGGCCCAACGCGGTCAAGGTCGTCGCCCGCCGCACCGACACCTCGCTCGGTGGACCGTTGCCGATCATCTTCGGCCGGGTCTTCGGCGTGGACACGGTCAACCTGACCACTCCGGCGATCGCCATGATCGGCGGGGGAACCGGGGGGGGCATCATCGCCCTGTGTCCGGACTGCGAATGCTCCCTACGGGTAAACGGCACGGTGTCGGTGGATGTGGACGGAGCCCCGATCCACGTCAACTCCAATGCCGAATGTGCCGTTTGCACCTCGGGCTCGGCCCTGATCGTGGACGCCCCGTCGTTGGAGGTTCATCCGGACGGAGGCGTCTGCACCAACGGCAACCCCACGATCCCCGACATTGTCGAATCGCCCCCCATCCCCGATCCGCTGGCCTGGCTGCCGCCGCCGACCTGGAACCCGGCGAATGACCTGGGCACGGTTGAGCTCACCGGCGGAGAGACCCTCAACCTGGTCCCGGGGTTCTATTCGGGCGGCATTTCCGTGAACAACGGCGTCTGCAACCTGGCTTCGGGAATCTATGTCCTCGACGGCCCCGGGCTGTACATCCGCGGAGGCATCTTCACCGCGGAGGAAGTCATGTTCTACGTGACCGGCACCGGCGTGGTGGACATCGCCGGCAATGGGGAAACCACGGTAACACCCCATCAAAACGGCCTCTACGAGGGGGTAAGCATCTTCCAGGCCCGGGGCCCCGGGGGCGATTTCGCTGAGAACGGGCAATGTGGCGAGTCCCGCATCATCGGGACCAGCCTCCTGGACCTTCAGGGAACGCTGTATTTCCCCTGTGCCCCCCTCGAGGTCGGCGGCACGGGGGACGGCTTCGGTAATCAGTTGATCGCCTGGACCATGTGGATTCATGGCACCGGTGACTTGACCATACACTATGATGGGGACGAGGTGGCCCCGGGTGACAGCATCTTCCTCGTGGAGTAGTCGAGGAGTTGGCTCGGGCGGGTAGTCAAGCAGTCTCGCCCCTTTTCGTCGGAGCGCCGCGGTCTTGGCCTGGTCTTCCGCCTGGGTGATTCCGTAATCCGAGTCGAGGCAGTGCGGCAGTTGACTTTGTGCCGGTGAAGGGGGGAAGATCGGCCCAGGATAGGTAGACCAAGTACGGAGAACGCTCAATGCCTGAGTTGCTGACTTTCATCATGAGTATCGTGGGTTGGGTTTCTGCTACCATCATGGGTATAGTGGAAGTGCCCCTCGCCAACCTCATTCAGAACATCCTCGGAAACATGCTCGATTACTTGGTGTAGGCCTCGAGCCGCGGCTCGCCAGGGCCTTTGTCGGACTGTTGGCAGCGGCTCTGAGCCCCAATGCCTTTGGATGACGCGGACTCGCCGGGTGGCAGCAGAGCGCCCGCCTGGTACGTGCGCGAGTCAACCTGCGCCAGGCTCATTCCCCGCCCGCATTTTTCCGCCGAACGGCTCTGCCCATCTGGTTAACGATCGATGATTGAGTAACAGACGGCCATCCCGGTCGGGCATGGCCCGCGACGCCTCTAAGCAGGGGGTTTGGCCTCGATGCGTTGGAGCAAGGCCAGGCTCTCGTCGTCGTGGTGGAGGACGGCCAAGGGGAATCGGGTGGAAATCCACTTCAGGGTCCTGGCCGAATAGAAGGCCACGTGGGTGGGGTCGCGGGCGTACCAAGAGTCGATGATGCTGTCTGGGCCGCTGTGGAATCTGGTCATGATCAGAAGGTAGCCGTCGGGGCGGAGCAGGGAGACGATGCGCTGCAGCTCGCGGCGGGGGTCGGCGAAGTGCTCGAAGGTCTCGACGGAGACCACTGCATCGAACGTCTGGGGCGGGGTGGGGTGACCTTGGGCAGGTGCCCCGGCTGTCCGGCCGGCAGCGATGGCTCCGGAGATGGTTCCGGGAAAGAACAGCGGATCGTAACCAATGGCGTCGTAGCCGGCGCGCTCGAGCAGTTCGACCAACACGGGAGCGGGCCCGCATCCGTAATCGAGGACCCGACGAACGTCGCCGGCGTATTGCTGCAAAAGGGTGATCGACCGATTGAGCATCTCGACGTAGCCGGGTTGATCGATGGTGTTCTGGTGTCGGAGGTATCGGGCCTTCTGCTGATCGACCGGCAGGTGTCGAGACCGCGGGGCGAAGACCAGATCGCAATCTCTACAATGCAGAAAAAGCCCGCTTTGGGCGGGCGGCAGCATGACCGCGGGACTGCCACAGAGACCGCATTGCTGGTGATCCATGATTCCCTCATGATAGGGACTCGGCGGGGGATCGGATCAGTCCGTTCGTGCGGGGTCGGGCCGGCGGTCAAAAAAAAATCGCCCTTTTTTTGGGGCGTCAAACCCTTGATTTTTTGTGGCTTTTGAAGGCTGGGCGTCGGCAACCCTCCGGGCCAGCGAGACTTGCGATGGAATCGGCAGTGCCTGGCCGGATTGGGGCGCCAAGTCCCATAACCTGTTTACCTACAAGACGTTACAAGAATACAATATTTTGTTAGGTGGCCGGTTGACAGCCACAACATCTTGGGGTACTAACATATTTGTTCTCAAGAGGGCAGCGAAGGCAGTCCGACAACCATTCCGGGAATAAGGTCTTCGGGGTGGGGGCCTGAGGTGCGTCCGCAGGCTTCGGAGGGGGCTTTTGCGCCCCTGCCGAACGTGTGGCCCGGGGCCACCAGGCGGTTGAGCAGAGCGGGGAAGGAAGCGAGCAGGCGGGCCGAACATCGTGGCGTTGTTTCAGCCGTTGGCGGCTGGTTCTTTCGCCGTGCCGGGCTATGTGGCGCCGCCGCCGGGGCCGTCCCCAGCGGTGAAGAGCAGAGAGTATGGTGCGAAAATGCTACCGGTCTCGAAGGAACGAGCTGCCCTGAACGACAAGGATGTCGATTGTCCAAGTCCGGATGAGACGTGCGGCCTGTCGAAGAACGCGCTAACCGTGCTGCGGGCGCGTTACTTGGAGAAGGACGAGTCCGGCCAGTGCACGGAAAGCCCGGATGATCTGTTCGAGCGCGTGGCCCGGACCATCGCCGAGGTGGAACTCCGCTACGGAGCGACCCAACCAAGCTGCGACGAGTGGAAGGCCCGCTTCAAGGAGCTGATGACCTCCTGTCGCTTCATGCCCAACAGCCCGACCTTGATGAACGCGGGCCGGTCGATGGGGATGCTCAGTGCCTGCTTCGTACTGCCGGTGCCGGACTCCGTCGAAGGCATATTCGACGCCATCAAGCACACCGCCCTGATCCAAAAGGCGGGAGGGGGTACGGGTTTCGCCTTCGACGCCTTGCGTCCGACCGGTGACTACATCAAGTCGAGCGGCGGAACGACCAGCGGCCCGATCAGCTTCTGGCGGGCCTTCAGTGAGGCGACCAACGCCATCCAGCAAGGGGCCTTCCGTCGGGGGGCCAACATGGGCATGATGAGCGTCCATCATCCCGACATCGTCAAGTTCCTCCACGCCAAACAGGACCTCACCCAGTTCACTAATTACAACATCTCGATCAAGATCACCGATGGCTGGATGAAGGGCTTTCTGGAGGATGAGCACGCCCCGCACGTCACCAGGAACCCGCGGAACGGGCGAGAGTACTACCTGCCCAAGGATATAAGTGTCCCTGATTACACCATACGAGACCTGATCCCGGTCGAGAGCCACGACGGGGACACGCCGGTTTATAGCAGGCGGGACATCTGGAGCATCCTGGTCGACCATGCCTGGCAGACCGGGGAGCCGGGGGTGGTCTTCATAGATCGGATCAACGAGGCTAACCCCACGCCGCACGTGGGTAGAATCGAAGCCACCAACCCCTGCGGGGAGCAGCCCCTGCTGCCCTACGAAGCCTGCAACCTGGGCAGCATAAACCTGGGCCTGTTCATCAAGAATCCCTGCACCCCGCAGGCGGAGGTTGACTGGGATTCTCTACGGCAGACCATTCACCTGGCGGTCCGCTTCCTGGACGACGTGATCGACGCCAACAAGTACCCGCTTCCGGAGATCGAGGATGTCTGCCTGGCCAACCGGAAGATCGGGCTGGGGGTGATGGGCCTGACCGACGCCTTCTACCAACTGGGGGTCCCCTACGACTCCGAAGAGGGCGTTGCCTGGGGCGAGCGGTTCATGAAGTTCCTCAACGAGCAGGCCCACGATTACTCGGAGAAGCTCGCCGACCAGCGAGGCAGCTTCCCCAATTGGGCCAACAGCCATTGGGACACCAAGTACCATCGCCCGATGCGCAATAGTTGTGTCACCACGGTGGCACCGACTGGCACGATCAGCATCATCGCGGATTGCTCCGGGGGAATCGAGCCGATGTTCAGCCTGGTCTTCTTCCGAAACGTCCTCAAGGGGCAGCAAGAGGCTCAGGCGCCGATGATCCAAATCGACAAGACCTTCGAACGCGTGGCACGGGAACGGGGGTTTTACAGCGAGGGCCTGATGGAACAGATCGCCACGGACGGCACCCTCGCTCAAATTGACTCCATACCCGAGGACGTCAAGGAAATCTTCGGGTGTGCCCATGATATCAAGCCGGAATGGCACGTCAGGATGCAGGCGGCGTTTCAGAAGCACTGCGATTCTTCCATCAGCAAGACGATCAACTTCTCGCACGATGCCGGCCCGGCCGAAGTGGACCAGATCTACCGAATGGCCTATCGGATGGGCTGCAAGGGGGTAACCGTCTACCGTGACGGATGCCGGGCCGACCAGCCGATGGCCCTATCCAACTCCAACAAGGGACACCAAGGAATGACCGCCCAGAGTGACCACTCGACAGCAAATGTTCCGGAGGAGAACGCACCCCCAGGGGCCCAGCCGGACAAGCCCCAGATCAAGACCGAGACCAACCTCTTCGGGGAGCGAATCACCAAGATCAAAAACGTGGTTCCGGCCCTGGAGCCCAGGGAGTTGCCGGCGATCGCCAGCGGCATCCGCATCCGCCAACAGACGCCCTTTGGCAACATGCACATCCAGATCACCGTGGACCCCCACCAGGATCGAGAGTTGGAGGTCTTTGCCCAGTTGGGCAAGGGCGGGGACATCGCCACCAGCGACCTGGAAGCAATCTGCCGGATGATCAGCCTGTGGCTTCGGGCCGGTGGCCGGTTGAAGCACGTGATCAAACAGCTCTCCGGCATCGGCTCCTCCCTCCAGATTCCCACTCGTCACGGGAGAATCATGTCCCTGGGTGACGGCCTGGCCCATGCCTTGAAGCGGTATACCCGAGCCAAAGAGCGTCACGGCCTGCAGGCCTTGCTGCTCGGGGAGATCGATCCCGCCGTGCTGGAAGGAGAACCGGTCGACGGCGGCAACGGAGGGAATGGAGGGAACGGCGGCGAAGGCAAAGGCGGAGACATAACCCTGGCGGCCGCCAACCGACTGGCCGAGCCGATGTCCGGGCGTCTTGCTCCCCACCTTTCCTACCGGCTAAAGTGCCCGGAGTGTGGCGGAGACCTCGATACTGGAGAGAGCTGCACCACGTGTCGCAGTTGTGGATACGCGCAGTGCTGAGGAGGGGCAGCCAGGGGAGGAGTGTTTTGGATGGACCATCGGGCCGGCCCGGCATCGGCCGACCGGCCACAGCCACCAGGCTGCTATCATCCAGGGGACCTGCGTCCTGTGCACTCAGAGGAGTCGAATGAGGCATGGCTTCTTTCCCCTCCGGAAAGCGCCGAGATTCCCCCAGTGGGGCTCGGCGCTTTCTTTTTCATCTTCGACCGCCCACACACCATAACGCGCCGCTAGAATAACCGGGCCGGCGAAGACTGGCCGGCTTGTGAGGCCTCCGCCAGATGCCTGACTCGCCCCAGCCCAACAGCACTGCGATCGCCAAGCCCCGTGCCCTCAGCCCACTGTTCGTCATCGCGGCCGTCGTCGTGGTGTCCGTGGGAGTCTGGCTCGAATGGCCGCGAGCCCGGGTCGTGGCCACCGCGGTCTCCTCCCAGGCACGCATCTTCTTCCCCGACCCGGACGATTACATGCGATCCCACCGGGCCCGGCTGATCACCACCGGCCAGGCCTGGCGCGTCAGAAACTCCTCGGAGATCAACTTCCCGGCCGGTGCGGAACTGCACTGGACCACCCCCATGGATTACCTGTTGGCCGGCGCCGCCATCCTCTTCGGCCCGCTCACCGAGTACGCCGACCCCCTGGCCCACGTAGCCACCTGGGTGCCGATCTGCCTGGGGGTGTTCTATGTCATCTGCATGATCGCCTGCCTGCGGCGCGGCTTCGGATGGGGCCCCGCGCTCTTGGCCGGCCTGATGGTGGTCTGTTCACCGGCTTTTCATCGGGTATTCGCCATCGGCCACCCGGACCATCATTGCCTGCTGGAGCTGCTGCTGCTGATCGCCCTGGGGGCCTGGATTCCTCGGGCCCGACCCGACGGCTCGCCCGGCGAACCGAGCAACGCCGCCGCGGTGGTCAGCGGCCTGGCCATCGGCCTGGCCATCTGGGTCGCCACCCTGGCCGCCTTCTGGTGGGTAATGCTGGCCGCCGGCCTGAGCTATGCCTGTCTGTTCGGCCCTCCCGGCGCGAGGCAGGCCTACGCCAAGGCCCGGCTGATCTGGAATTGGTCGGCCGTCCTGGTGGTCGCCGCGGGCTTTCTCGTCGAAAACTGGCCCGAACTCAACGCCGTGGCCGTCGACAAGATCAGCACGGTCCACCTGGCCCTGCTGGCCATCGGGTTCTTGGCCCCCTGTCGCCTGGGCCCGATCACGCGGAAGGTCCAGCCTCGATCCGCCGGGGAGCCGGAGGGCAAAGAGGACACCCCTGGCCACCTCCAGTCTCAGACGACGCGTCACATCTCTCTGCTGGCGGCGATCGCGGCGTTCGTCATTTGGATCGGACTGATTCAGAACCAGGCCTTCGAGCACGTCGGCCGGGCCGAGTTCTTCCGCTGGTCCGAGCACATCGTCGAGCTGCAACCACTCTACACCCGAACGCTCACCGACTGGTCCATCCGGCCGGTCCACGCCCGGCTCGGCTTTCTGCCCTACGCCCTCCCTCTGCTGGTGCTGGCTTTCATCTTCTCGAAGCAGGTGCCCCGTCCCTTGAAGTGCACCCTCGGCCTGGCCGCCCCGGCGGTGATGATCCTCACGATCATGCAGCGTCGCTGGCTGGACCATTTCAACCTGGCCATAACGCCCGTCGCCGTGGTGGGCATGTGGGAGTTGTCCAAGATGTTGCTGGGCAGGACCGGCCGGCGGGCTTCGGGGATCTGTTTCATCCCCACCGCGGCCGCCTTGGCGATTCTGATGTACCTACCGGCCAGCGGCGTCGTAAGGCTCAACACCAAGAAGGTGATCGAGGGCAACAAGTACCAGGAGCGAACCGACTTCGTCGCCCGGCACATCACCAAGCACGAGGCTGCCCACCCCTCCTCCGATCCGAATCGCCGAGCGATCCTCTGTGAGGGGGGCGAGGGACCGATGCTGCTCTACTGCACCGGGCTGCCGGTCGTCGCCACCCCGTACCATCGGGCCCTCGACGGCCTGCTCGAAGCGGCCCGATTCTTCGCCCAGCGAGATCCGGACCAGGCCCGAGAGCAGCTTGACCGACTGGGGGTCCGCTACGTGGTCATGCCCCCGCGGGCCCACGAGCAATTGATGCAGTTCGAGAAGATCGTCTTCGGCGAGCTGCGCTCCTTCGACGCCCCCACCGAGACGATCAACAAGTTCGGCGGCATCATGCACCAACTGAACTACCGGCCCGAAGAAATCGTCAAGACCATGGCCTATCGGCTGGTGATGGAGGAAGATGGAGAGGTCATCCCCGGTGTCGAGCGCATCGCGGCAATCAACGAGGGCGCCGCCACGCCCGACGGCCTGCCGATGTGGACCGGCCTGCTGTACGTCGTGAACGACCTCCCCGCGGCCGGCCAGCCGGCATCGGCCCCGGTATCCACTCCCTAGATCGCCCGGCTATACTGGCGCCGCGGCCTCCGTCCCGGGATTGAACCATGCCTACGCCAGAGAAGATCGTCGCCGAACTCCGCGAGCAGATCCGTCGGCACGATTGTCTTTATTACGTCGAGGGGCGGCCGGCTATCTCGGACCGGGAATACGACCGGCTGTTCGAGCGGCTCGAGGGCCTTGAGGCCGAGCATCCGGAGCTGATCACCCCCGACTCGCCGACCCAACGGGTGGCCGGTGAACCCCTGGAGGGCTTTGTTCACGTCGCCCACGCCCGGCCGATGCTGTCGATCGACAACACCTACAACGAAAACGAACTCCGCGACTTCGACGGCCGGGTGGCCAAGGGGCTCGGCGACCAGCCGTACGAATACCTGGTCGATCCCAAGGTGGACGGCGTGTCGGCGTCGCTACGCTACGAACGCGGGCTGCTGGTGCTGGGGGCCACCCGGGGTGACGGCCGGACCGGCGACGACATTACCGCCAACATCAAGACCGTCCGGGCGGTCCCCCTGCGACTGCTGGGCGGGGGCTGGCCGGATGTCCTGGAAGTCCGCGGCGAGGTGTTTTGGCCGCGCGAGGAATTCGACGCCTACAACAAGAAGCGCGTCGAGCAGCAACTCGAACCGTTCGCCAACCCACGCAACGCCACCGCCGGGACCCTCAAGTCGCTCGATTCCGGAGCCATCGCGGATCGGGGTTTGTCTTTCGTGGCCCACGGCCTGGGCGAGGTGGTCGGCCAGGATCAGAGCCGCGACCGAGATGGAGTGGTCCTCGACGATCAGAGCCGCGATCGTGAGGGAGCGGTCAGCTTCGACACCGCCGTTGCGGTGTTCGAGGCCTTCCGCAACTGGGGCATCCCGGTCAGCCCCCACCGCCGGGTGTGCCCGGCCATCGACCAGGTCGTGCAGTTCATCAAGACCTGGGACGCCGAGCGGAAGGACCTGGGCTACGAAACCGACGGCCTGGTCATCAAGGTCAATCGCCTCGACCAACGCGACGCCCTCGGAGCAACCAGCCGCTACCCGCGGTGGTGCATCGCCTACAAGTACGCCGCCGAGCAGGCCGAGAGCGTGCTCAAGAGCGTCGACTTCCAGGTCGGCAAGCTGGGGACCATCACCCCGCGGGCGGTCATGGAGCCGATGCAGCTCTCCGGCACCACCGTCCGCCACGCCAGCCTGCACAACTTCGATCAGGTCGAGCGCCTCGATGTCCGCCTCGGTGACACCGTGGTAGTGGAGAAGGCCGGCGAGATCATCCCCCAAGTGATCCGCGTTGTGATGGAAAAGAGGCCCCCGGGTGCCAAGCGGATCACCCCGCCGGCCCGCTGCCCGGTCTGTGGGGGAGATGTGGCCAAAGACGAAGGCGGCGTCTACGTCCGTTGCATCAACCCGGCCTGCGAGGCCCAGATCAAGGAACGACTCAAGTACTTCTGCGGCCGGAACCAGATGGACATCGAGGGGGCCGGCCACGTGCTCATCGAGAGGCTCGTTGATGAGAGGTTATTGCGCGGATTGGCCGATCTGTACCATCTCCACCGAGACAAAGACGCGCTTGTCGCTCTTGATTTCCCCACTGAACTAGGCGAGAAGAGTGCAGACAACTTACTTGCTAGTGTTCAGAAGAGCACAGAGGAACCGCTCGCAAAGACCTTGACGCTTCTGGAAATCCCGTTCTTAAGCAGTTGTACGGCTGAGCTGCTCGCCTCACACTTTTGTTCGATGAAGGCCCTATGTGCGGCAACCACTAGAGAGATTAGCGAAATCGAAGGCATTGCCCCCGACCTTGCCACAAACATAATCGATTTCTTCAACCCGCGCCGTCCGGCGGAACTCAAGGATCGCCTCATCCAGTTGCACAAACGGAGTCGCTTCAAGATAGATGGGCTGGGCCCGGCCCGGATCGAACGGCTCGTTGACGAAGGATTGCTGAGGTGCTTTGGGGACCTCTATCGCCTCGGTGATCATCGCCACAAACTCGTCTCGCTCAAGTTTGAGAACAAGTTCGGCGAGAAGAACACAGCCAATCTCCTCGATAGCATTGAAGGCAGCAAGAAGCGGCCCCTGTCTCGCATGCTGGCGGCGATCAACATCCGTCACGTCGGGGTCACAACAGCCGAGCTCCTAGCCCAGCACTTTATGAGCATTGATCAACTCCTGACGGCACCAGAAAAGCACATAAGATTAGCACTTGGAGGCACGACAGATACTGCCGCCACTAATACAGCCCGAAAGCTCCATAGGCACTTCAGGACTCACGAGATCTCTGCGATCCTTGTGGATTCTACGTCTTCACTTCGCGCCAAGCTCGAGGATCTGAACATCCCCTGCTTCGCAGGTGGGCAGCAGTCGATTGAGGCCAGGCTGAAGAGGCTCGCCGCACGCTTCTTGACTCTCGGGAAGCTATCGAGAGCGAGTGCTCGGGACATGACCATCGCGATCTTGCCCGAGGCTGAGAAGAAAGTAGCAAGAAAACTCCGTTCATTCCTGGAGCACGATGCCAACGCTCGCAGCATTCAAGATCCTCAAGACACGGATCTCGAGCAGGCACTATCCGATTTCAGTATAGAAGGATTAACCGGCACAACGCGGCCAGCGGAGAGAAGAAGGACCTTGGCAAGAAGGTTTGGCACTCTAGGCAAGCTAGGTGAGGCTACTCACGAAGACATAGAAGAAGCACTTGCGACTGAGGCTGAGATGAGGACTGCCCAGGAGATTCATGCTTTCCTCAGAAGTGATGATGGTCGGCGCTTGCTCATCTCAGCGGCTGACAGCATCCTGCTTAGCGAGCACTTGAGGAAACTGCCTCTCGATTCTCTGCAAGTTGGAAAGCGAACGCTTGACAAACGGGTGCCTCAGTTGGAGGAGTTCTTTGGTGACCTCGAAACGCTAAACAGGGCTTCCGAAGAGGAGATACGAGAAGCTCTTTCAGAAGAGAGAGCCATCGCCTCCAGTGTCTACCAGTTCTTCCATGGGGGAGGCGGCGAACGACTGATCAAACAGCTCCAAGGCGTTGGCGTCAACATGAGCCAGCCCAAGACCAAGGCGGCTGCGCGGCAGCCGCTGGCCGGCAAGACGGTGGTCGTCACCGGCACAGTGCAAGGCCTAAGCCGGGGCGACATCGAAAAGCTGATCAAGGAACTGGGCGGCAAACCCAGCGGCAGCGTGAGCAAGCAGACCGATTACCTCGTCGCCGGCGCCAAGCCCGGCAGCAAGCTGGCCAAGGCCGAATCCCTGGGAGTTAGTATTCTCGAAGAGAAGGAGTTCCTGCGGCTGATCGGTCGCGATTGAGAAGAAAGGGAGCCGGCCATGACTCAATTCGGTGTGCTGCAACGTGCGATAGCCGATACCCCCATCGCGATTATCGACTTCGAGACCACGGGCCTTACTCCGGGCATTGATCGCGTGGTGGAAGTGTCCGTGGTCCGCATTGACCCGGGCGGTGAGCCGAAGCTGGTATTTGATACTCTTGTTCAGCCCGGCCGGCCGATGGCGGCGACGGAAATCCACGGGATCAGTGATGAAGACGTGGCCGACGCACCCCCCTTCAGCCATATTGCCAAGCCCTTTCTCGATGCGCTAGCGGGCTGCGTGGTTGCCGCCTACAACGTGTATTTCGACATCAGGTTCTTGGACTGGGAGTTCCGTGAGTTAGGCATCAAGCAATCCCCTCCGCACTTCTGCCTCATGTATATGCGGCCCATGTTGGGGCTGGGGAAACGTTGTTCACTCGAGCAGGCCTGTGTCGAGCATGGTCTCACCCATGCCTCCGCCCACATGACCTCTGCAGATTGCACCGCTGCCGCCAAACTGCTGCTCGTTTATCTGCGGGAGATGGCCGCTCGGAGCGTTAGGACCTTCCAAGACCTGGCCAGCCTCAAGAGCTACAAGTTCGTATCCAGCTTCCGCCGCAGTCCCCTGGAGCCGCATTCAGGGCCGGCACCCGAGAACACCGCCCCCCTCAGGCCACGCGGGCAACAAGCGGCAGAGGCCGCTCCGGGTGCCCGGGCTCGGCGCGAAGCGGCGCCGGAAGAAGACTCCGCACGGGGCCTGCGCGCCTATTGGGATGCCCTTAAAGAAGCCGTCGCCGATCTCGATATGAGTGATGACGAACTGCGACACCTCCAGGAAACTAGGCGCGGGCACCAACTTTCAGACCCCCAGGTTCGGGCCATTCACACCAAGGCTTTCGTGAGTGTCCTGTCGCGCTTTACTAACGACCTGGAGCTGGACAGCAAAGAAACAGAGGCCGTGCGACGACTCTGGAGATGTCTCAGTGCCGCAGGATGGGCCCCGGGAGAACCGGAGCGGATAGGCGCTCGGCATGATGGGTAGTGTGCCGCCGGCCTGAAATGATCGTATCGATCGGCGCCGGCCGCCGGCAAGACCGTAGTGGGGACCAGCGTGGTGTAAGGCTGCGGGGGCGCGGCCCGCGATCAGGCCTCCCGTTTGGCGGCCGGTGAGCTTCGCTGGTGGTGAAATCGCGTCGCTTCTGGCGTATCATCCCACCATGCCCGTCGAAACTCACGAAATCAAGATCCGCACCCGGGGCAACAGCCAGGTCCTCGATATCACTCCGAGCCTGGTCGAGGTGCTGGCCGGGGCCGGGATTGCCGACGGGACGGCGACGCTGTTTGTGATCGGCTCGACGGCGGGACTGACCACCACGGAATTCGAGCCCGGACTGGTCAAACACGATCTGGCCCACTGCTTCGAGAAGATCGCCCCAGAAGATGGGCACTACAAACACGAAGAGACCTGGCACGACGACAACGGCCACTCCCACGTCCGGGCGTCGCTGCTGGGCCCCAGCCTGACCGTGCCGATCGTCGACCGCCGACCCACCCTGGGCACCTGGCAGCAGATCATCCTCATCGACTTCGACACCCGACCGCGGGATCGCCAAATCGTCGTCCAGCTCATCGGCGAGTAGCCCGGCATTGGGAACCCCGATGGGCGACCGGCCCGGCAAGCCGAAAATCTACTCCGGCCTTGCCTGGAGGCCTTCCGGGCAGAGCCGAGACAGCCCTCTGCCGGCCATTTCGTCTTGCCCGTGGCGAACCTCGGAGTATGATCAACGGCCGATCGAGAGGACCCGACCGATCGCCGGCGGATTCGGGACCCGGGCACATCGGAGGATCAGACCCATGTTCGATGCCGACCAAGACCCCGCGCTGGCTGCCCGCCTGCGGCCGCTGCAGATCATCGTTGTGGCCATGGCCCTGGGCGTGCTGGCCTTCTTGCTGGTCGCCCTCCTCCTGCCCCGGGACGCTACGGACGAGAGGCTGCCCATCATCAGCTACATCGCCATCGGCTATGGGCTGCTGGCCTGCCTGGCCGTTTCGCCCATCACCAAGGCCGTGGTGAGCAGCGCCCGGCGGAAAATCGCCCGGGAGGCTCCGGCAACTGCGGGAGACGCCAACAAAGGGGATGCCGGGGAGGCGGAGTTTGCCAAGAGCGACCTCGGCAAGCTGGTCGGCCTCCTGGCCGTCAAGACCCTGGTCAACGGGGCGGTCTACGAAGGAGCAGCCCTGTTCCTGTGCGTGGCCTACATACTGGACCACGGCCCCCTGACCGCTCTGCTCGCCGTCCTCCTGGCCGCCGGCGTCCTGTCCCAAACCCCCACGCGCGACCGAGCCCACCGCTGGCTGGACGACCAACGCCGGCAACTGGAACAAGAGCGGCAAGGCTAGAGCATTCTAAGAATAAATGTGGCACAGGCGTCTCGCCTGTGTCCTCACCGCCGAGACGGCGGTGCCACAAGAACCGGGAGCGGCCGGCCTCGACTCATCGCTACACTCAATCGTAAGACGCTATAACGCGAATCCATGTAGGCCTGATCTTAGGGCATAGTCCTGCACCGCCGCACCGCCTCGGCCATCTTGGCCACCCGGGCGGGGTCGGGCTCGTTTTCCCAGTGGCCGTCGCGCTTTAGATAGCTGCCTACGATCAGGCCGTCCACGTGGGGGGCGAGGGAGGCGAGGTTGTCGGGGGTCACGCCGGAGGCGACGAAGACCGGCTGATCGACCGCCTCGGCCGCGGCGGCTACGTCCTGCGGGCTGGTCGGGCGGCCGGTTGCCGGGCCGGTTATCACCACGGCGTCGGCGCCGAAGAAGACCGCCGCCTGGGCCGTTTCCGCCAGGTTCACGTCCGCGGTGAGCGCATGGGAGGAGTGCTTCTTCTTCACGTCGGCGAGGACGGCCACGTCGTCCGCCCCGATCATCCGGCGATAGCGCAACAGCGCCCCGGCATCGGCCTCGGCCATCAGACCTTCGTCGGCGACATGGGCGAAGACGAATCCCTCGCAGCGCACGAACTGGCACCCGGCCGCCTGGGCCACCGCCACCGCCTCCCGGTTGGCCCCGGCGAGGATCTGCACCCCCAACGGCAGGCCCACCGCCTGACGCACCTCACCGCAGACCGCCGTCATCCCGGCCACGATCTCCGGCCCAACGCGGCGATTGAGGTAGGGCACGTCGTGCATGTTCTCCAGGAGGATCGCATCCACGCCGCCATCGGCCAGGACGGCCGCCTCGCCCACGGCGGACCGGGCCAGCTCACTGACAGCTTTGCGGCAGCGCGGGGTCCCCGGCAAGGCCCCTACGTGGATCATCCCCACCAGCGCGGGGCGCCGCAGTCCTTGCAGGAATGCCAACCCAGTCTCACCCATGAGCGATCACCTCGTTGCCTCGGGTCCAGGCCGCCCGGGCGGATCTCCCTCGGTAGCCTCCGCCGCCGTCGGGCCGGGCAGCTTCAAGCCCCGCTCTTCGGGCGTCCCCGGAATGGTATTGTCCATTATGATCCCGACGATTGCCGCGACGCCCATGCCGGTCGAGCCGATCGAGGCGAGGATCGACGACAGAGATTCCGGCAACTGCCCGGACAGCTCCACCCAACCGGGCGAGTAGATGGAGTGCTCGCCGAAGTAGGCCGGCACGCTCAAGCCCATGAACAGGCTGAAGCCGGCGATGAACAAGTTTCGGTCGCTGTTCAGGTCGGCCTTGGCCAACTGCTGCACGCCGATGGCGGAGATGAGCCCGAAGAGCACGCAGTAGAGCCCGCCGACGACCGGCTGGGGGATGGTCGCCGCGACGGCCCCGAACTTCCCGAAGATACCCAGCAAGACGAGCATCACCCCGGCGATCTGCACGACGTAGCGCGACCCCACCTTGGTCAAGCCGACCAGCCCGATGTTTTCCGAATAGGAAGTGGAACTGAACCCCCCCAACAGGCTGGTCAGAAAGCAGCCGACGCCCTCGCAGCCGATGCCGCGAGATATCTGCCGCGGTGTCGGATCACCCGCCCCGGCCATGTGCGAACAGGCGTGGTAGTCCCCGAACGACTCGATCATGGAGGCCAGATAGCCCGCCAGCCCG
>CAZFMS010000024.1:0-24020 GCA_964520125.1 uncultured Planctomycetaceae bacterium | reverse complement strand
TTTGGCTTCCGGGTAGGTGGTGGGGACCGAGAGGGCGTCCAGCGATCGCAGAAAGCGGATCTTCGCCGCGCGATCCACCTGGCCGACGTATTCGAAGGAGCCGGCCAAGTCCTGTCCGGCAAACTCCGCTCTGATTTGCTCCAAGTAGGGCCGATCGGCCTTGCCCAGGTATCCGGCCACGGCGAGGCGACATGCACGACCGGCGTCGTGCAGGATGCGCACCGCCTGAGCGAGTAGGTGCAAACCCTTGTCCGGGCAGATGCGGGCCAGAAAGCCGACGGTGAACGGGGCCGGCGGGCGGGGGGCGCATGGTTCGGTACCGTCGGTTGGGTCCTCCGGGATGTCATCGATGCGCACGCCCAGGGGCACGTGGTACACGCGAGACGCGGGCAGATCGAAGAGTTCCGTCGCCCGGCTCGCGTAGTACTTGGTTACGGCCAGGAAGGCGTCCACGTTTTGTGCTCCACGCTGGATCAGTTGCCGGACCTCCGAGCGGTAAGGCTCGATCAGTTTGTCGAAGAAGGCGTCCTCGCCGGTCAGGGGGCATACTACCGCCACGTCCAAGCGTCGTTTGATTTCCCCGGCGAGGCCCACGAAGAACGCATTGGGCAGATGGACCAGGTCGGGCCTGATCTGGCGGAGCCCGCGGATGAGATCGGCCAGTTCGGCGTGCTGCGGGCCGTGGGGACCCTGGAGCGTGGACACGGTCAGGGGGCCGAGGTCGGCCGGTGAAACCGCACCGCCCCAGCGCGAGGCCAGGCGCAGCAGCCCGGGCGAATCCAACAACCGACCGATCGGCCGGGGAAGGCGGCGGAAGATCCCCGATTTCTGCCGGAGGTGGATGTTGATGCCGCCGAAGTACACGTGGCTCTGGCTGACGTTTTCTTCGTCGGTTCGGGTAGGGGTGTACATCGGGATCAACACAACCTGGCGGCCCTGGCGCATCAGGGCCGCGGCGAGGGTGTTGTCCCGCAGGCAACTGCCGCAGTACATGCCTCCGGCGCCGGCGGTGAGGTAGGCGACTTTCATTCGATCCGTCGTGGCTGGTGACTGTCCAGCAGAATGAGCCGTGGCACCGCAGCCCAAGGCGGTGAAAACACAGGCTTTGGCGCCGGGGCCCCACTCAATCGTGAACTGGTCTGTTGCTTGGTCATGCGTGACTTGACATGTTGACGCTTCGGACGGGTGAGCTTCCGGGGTTTTCGGCAGAAACCGGGCCGAGGACGGCCCGGCTCACTCGAGCGCTCAAACCAAGCATGACAGAGTACTAGTTCATCTCCTAATAGTAGTCCGCACTCGGGTCCGGCACAGCATAGGGATTGAAGATCTCGGTGTACATGAATTTGACGTGCTGATCGGCAAAGAGCAGGTTGCCGTGGTTGCGACGCTGGTCGTGCCACCAGCCGCGTTCGTTGTTGTCGACGACTCCGTCGCCGTTGAGGTCCACGGTGAACTCGTTGAAGGCCGGGTTGAAGGGCGGCTCCAGGAACACGACTTTCCTGGAAGGGACCTTGATCCGGTAGAGCTTCAGCGAGCGGCAGGAGCCTATTCCGAAGGTGGGAATAGGGATCGGGCTTCCCCCGGGCCCGGGATAGGACGCGTCGCTGGCGTAGCTGTAGCTGGAGCCGTGGGCCTGGAAGAAGCTGTCCGATCTGAACATCGGGTAGGTGTCGCCCTGGTCACCGGGGCAGCGGAAGACGTCGGTGTTCTGCATATAGGCGTTGAGCGGCCGAGTGTCTTCGGGGTCTTGGGTGCCGAGGTTCGCTTGATACGCAGCCTCGCCGACCTTGCCGCCGCAGCCGTAGAAGCCCGCTTCCGGCAGGTTGTCGTCGAAGTCGCCGACATAGAGTTCCAGGGCCAGGCCCAGTTGGCGGACGTTCGACTGGCAGGCGGCTCGTTTGGCCAGTCGCCCGGATTGGCTCATGGCCGGCAGGAGGATGGACATCAGCAGGGCGATGATGCTGACGACGACGAGCACCTCGATCAAGGTGAAAGCACCGACGCCGCGGGCTGGCGCGGACGGCCTCGGGCCGGCGTGATCGGGTCCCGGTCCATCGTTAGGAGTTCGCTCAAGTATCATTCGGGCTGCTCCTCTCTCCAAAGCAGTAGATGACGCCGTCTTCGGTGCCGATGACCAGGCGGCCGGCGCCGACCGCCGGTGAGGCCAGGATCGGGGCACCGGCTTCGAACTTCCAAACCAGCCGACCGGATTCCATGTTCAGGGCGTACAGATTGCCGTCTGATGAGCCGAAGAACACGCGGCTCTGGACGATCACCGGCGAGGAATCGATCCGGGCTTGGGCCTTGAACGTCCATCCGGCCTGGCCCGTCTCGGGATCCAGGGCGTGCATGATCTTGTCGCGACCGCCGACGACGACCAGCCGGTCGGTCACCGCGGCGGAGGCGTGAAAGGGAAACGAACGCTCGGGATGTTCGTAGGTCCACAAGCGACGGCCGGCATACTCCGAGCCACCTTGCTCTTTGGCCCAGGCGATGCCGAGCACCTGGTTGCCGAGCGTGCCCAGGAACACCCTCGATTCGAGGAAGGCGGGCGACGCGGCGGCGCGCCCGCCGGCATCCAGGTCCCCGACGGGTGATCCGTCGCTCAGTTGGACGAATCGCAGCCTGGCGTCGCAGCCGGCAATGGCGACGTGATCACCGGCGACGGCCGGGGCGGCGTGGACCGGTCCTTCGGTCTCCACCTTCCACAGAAGCTTCCCATCGGCCGGCGAAAGACAATAGAGGTGGGCGTCGTAAGAGCCGAACAGGATGCGACCGGGGGCATGATTGGGCGAGGAGATGATCTCCGCTTCGGTGCGGAAGGTCCATCTGGCCAGGCCGGTCTGGATGTCGACCGCGTGGAACACTCCGTCCTCGTCGCCGAAGAAGACCGCATTCTCGTAGACACAGGGCGAGGAGAGGATCGCCGGACTGGGTTCATCGGGCGACGGAGGTGGGGGTGACGGCGGGGGCGGGCTGCTCTCGGAGGGTTCGTCGGTCCACCTTGTCCGGTACCGCCAGGCGAGGGCCCCGGTCTCCAGATCGAGTGCATACAAGCTGCCGTTGTTGCAGCCCACGAAGACCCTGCCGGCGACGATCGCGGCCGAAGACTGGACCGCGTCGCCGGTGTCGTATCTCCACAGCACGACCGGCCGCCGGGGCAAATCGCTACCGGCCACTCCGGTCAACTGGGGGTTCCCTCGAAACATCGGCCAGTCGGCGGTAGGCGCATTGGATCTGGTCGCCGAGGGCCGTCGGGTTTGTTGTTTCTTGGCCGGTTGTTTCTTGGATGGTTGTTTAGTGGATGGTGGTTGCGAGGCTTGTGTCGTCTTGCCGAACACGAGACTCGCTGGGGCCCAGGCATGCGGCCGGTTAGGAGACACCGGCGAGACGCCGGTGCCACAATTCTGGGGGCCGGTGACACGATTCTCGGAGCCGATGACACAATTCTGGAAGCCAGTGCCAGAATCCTGGGAGCCGGTGCCACCGGCCTGGGAGGGGCTCTTTGGGGATGTTGGTCCGGTCTTTTCGCTCGGCTTGGGGCTCTCGATGGCCACCAATGCCTGGCAATTGGTGATGTACAGCACTCCGTTGGCGGCGACGGACGTGGAATAGACCGTGTTCCTCATGTCGTTCGTCGCCAGGAGCTTCTTCTCTTTGCCGGCGGCCAGCACCAGCACCTCTCCATCGGTGGTCCCGATGATCACCTTGCGGTCGACTACATAGGGTGAACCCCATATTCCGGCGAAGGTGTCGTGCACCCAGTGCTGCCGGCCGGTGGCGGCGTCGAAGCAGTGCAGATACCCGGTGAGGTCGACGGCATACAGGAGTCCGTCGGCTGCGGCCACTGAGGACATGGACCGCTGGAAGTCGTCCCCGCCGACGTGCCAGATCCGGCCGGAGTCGGTGACGTCGCCGGTCTTGGTGGCGTCGATGCAGTAGAGGTGACCGGCGCCGGTGCCGTTGTCGGGATCTTGGCCGACCGCGAGGTACACTTTGTCATCGTGGATGACCGGGGTGCCCACGATGCTGTTGCGGTCACCCTGGCCGCCGACCACCCATTTCGCGTCCTTGGGGTTGAGGTCGAATTTCCAGATGAGCCGGCCGGTCTCGGCTTGGTGGGCGTAACACCAGCCGTCCCCCGCGCCAAAGATGACCATGGCCCGGCCGCCGATCAGGCCGTAGGCGGGCGACGACCACTGCCCGTGGAGGATGTTCTTGCCCGGGTCGGACCGTCGCCAGACAACCCGGCCGGTCTTCTTGTCCACGGCGATGAGGCTGGGGGCCTGGGGGCTGGGGACCCGGCGGTGGCTGTCGTCAACGCCGTTGGAGGTGGTGACGAAGATCAGCTCACCGGCCCCGACCGGAGAGCAAGTCGCCAGGTTATGGGGAAACACCTCGAGATCGCCGAACATGTCGAGGATCCAGACGAAGTCGGCGTCCTGCCGGTCTTTGTGTTTCTCCTTGGTGTAGGGGCCGTCATTCTCGCCGTCGAGGAAGCCGCGGGTATCAGCACAGACCAGCTCGCAGCGGTTGCTCACGTAGTAGAGGCGATCGCCGTCCACGTAGGGCGCCGAGGGGATGCCTTGTTCGGGCCAGTCGTTCACGCTGCCCGAGGGCAGCTTGTCGTGGGTCGCCTGCCAGAGGAACTTGCCGGTGTCTTCTTCCAGGCAGAGCATGACGCCTTTGTCACCCGTGATCGCCTGGCGAAGCAGGGCCTTGTTGTTGGTGCCGATGAAGATCCGTCCACCGGCGATGACCGGGGCGGCATAGGTCGGCGAACCCAGGGTCACGGTCCATTTGATGTTCTCCCCGGTCTTGATGTTCCACGTTGCCGGGATGCCGGTCTCGGTGGAGACCATGTTGCGATTCGGCGAACCGCCCCACATGGGTGAGTCGCCCCGGCGCGGACTGCCCGGCTGCTGGGCCCCGGCCGAGATCAGCAAAGATGCCAGGACAGTCATAGCAGTAGGGATGGCGAGTCTGCTGATTCTACCGTCGGCCATGGAGCATCACCGGAATGCGGCGGGACCGGCCCGTCTCGCAGGAGGCTGTCTGGGCATGTATATATGTAGAACGTACGGTTTCATGGAGGATAACGCATTTCCGCCCGTATCGAAAGGGATGGGCGTGGTCGTTGCGAGCCCGCTCCCCGGTGATCGCGGCTCGGAATCTGCCGCGCCGTCCGGCCGACGGCCCGATCGAGAAGACACCGGGGCGCTTGCCACGATGATCCACCGGCCTTAGCGTGCAGCCGGGTGGGACACACCCTCGTCAACTGATACACAGACCAGGAGAATCGAGATGACGGCAATAAACCGGATGATGGTGGCCTTGACAGTTGTCGGTCTATTCGTTGTGGCGGATGCGGCCTGGGCGGCGGACTGGCCGCATTGGCGCGGGCCCAACTACGATGGCATCAGTCAGGAGAAGGACCTCCGGGACACCTGGGGCGACGAGGGGCCGCGGATCCTCTGGGAACGCGAGATCGGTCCGGCCTACAGCTCCCTGGTCTGCGCGGGTGGGCGGGTCTTCACCTGTGGAACGCAGGGCGACCGGCAAGTGCTGTTTTGCCTGGATGCCGAGAAGGGCGAGGAGATTTGGAAGAAGCCGTTTGAGGACGGATACGACGATGGGCAAGGAGCCGGCACCCGGTCCACGCCCACGATCGACGACGGGCGGGTCTTCATTCTCGGAGCGCTGGGGACGCTGGTCTGCGTCGACGCCAAGACAGGCGAGCAACTCTGGACCCGGAAGTTCGAGGGCAAGCCGAAATGGGGCTACAGCGGGTCGGTCCTGATTCAGGGTGATCTGGCGATCCTCTCTCCCGGCGAGTCGGCCGGCGGACTCTGCGCGTTGAACAAGAAGAGCGGCGAGGTGGTGTGGAAGTGTGGAGACGACGTAGCCGGCTATGCGACGCCTTATCCTTTTGAGTTCAACGGCCAGAGCTACGTTTGTGGTTTCCTGGGACGCAGCGTGATCATCGCCGAGTTGAAGACGGGCAAGCCGGCGTGGAGCACTCCCTGGAAGACGGACTACAACGTCAACGCCGCCACCCCGATCTTCCACGACGGCTATCTGTTCCTCTCGTCGGGGTACGAGACGGGCTGTGCCCTCTTCAAGCTGGGCGCTGATGGGGGCAAGCTCTCGGCGAAGGAGGTGTGGCGCAGCAAGGTCTTGAAGAACAAGTTTCAGACGCCCGTGCTGCTCGAGGGGAAGCTCTACGGCTGCGACCAGAGTTCGCTGAGTTGCGTGGACTTTATGACCGGTAAGCGGCAGTGGCGGGAGCGCCGGGTCAAGCACGGGACGGTGCTGGCCGCGGGGGGGCGGATTGTCCTCCTGACGGAGAAGGGAGACCTGCGGATCGCCCAGGCCAATCCCAAAGAGTTCAAACCCTCGGCCGAGGCCCGCGTGCTGGATGGCCGATGTTGGACCGCGCCGATCCTGTCCGATGGCCGGCTCTATGCCCGGAACATGGAAAAGGTGATCTGCGTCGACCTTCGGAAGTAGGCCCGGCCTATTCAGTCCTCAGGGCGGGCAGAAGAGGGGTCCGGAGGGTGGCGATCAAGGCGGTGGTGCCGGCGGTCAGTCCGACCAGCAGGACCAGGGCCAGGGTCGCACCGATGGACAGCCAGGGGATGTCGCTGGGGCTGGTGGCGGCGTGGGGAGCGATGGCCAGGAGGGCGGAGAGGCCGCCGGTGGCCAGGCCCAGGATAAGCAGGGCGGCATTCTCGGTGAACACCATCCCGGCCAGGGCCGAGCGGCGGAACCCCAGGGCCCGAAGCAGGGCCAGCTCGCCGCGGCGTTCGACGACGTTGCGCGACATCACCGCGGCCAGACCGAGCGTGCCCAGCAGCAGGCCGAGCCCGCCGAGCGTTTGGAAGGTCGACTTGTAGGTGTTCTCGACGGCCCGGTATTCTGCCAGGCGCTCGGTCGTGGGGGCTGCATCCAGGCCGTAGGTGCTGAGGTCACGTTCCAGGGCCCGCTCTAGTTGGACGACCTGGGCCGGGGGCGACTCGAACAGGAGGAAGGCGTATCCGTTGACCGAGGGGAACATCTCCAAGAAGCGGTCTTCGGAGATGACCAGTTCGCCCTGGAGCACGCTACCGGCGAGCATGCCGACAAATCGCAAGCGCGTGGGCCGGCCGCGTTCGTCGATGACCACCAAGTCTTTGCCCAGGCCGAGATGGAGGAGCCAATTGACGGTGTTGTAGTCGCCGATGGCGGGCACGGCGCCGTCGTCGAAGGTGCGGCGCAGCAGACTCCAGGGGTTGGCCCTTTCCTGGGGAGACTCAGCCAGGGAGGACGCGAACTCGAAACCGCCGCGGCCGATCATGGCCTCGGTGGCCCCGAGGATGCGGGGACGGCGGACTTTGTAGAGGTTCAGGCAGCTGGCGTCGTCGCCCGGCTTCAGCCGAAAGGGCATGGCCTCGCCATCGGTCAGCAGACCGGCGGTCGACTCCTGGAGATTAAGCGATTCGCGGCCGGCGGCGGTGTTGAGATCCTGTGGCAAGGGGACGGCGGCCTCGGCCAGTAGGGCGAATCCGCCCGTCTGGGACATGCGGTCGGCAGCGTCAACATCCGCCCCGTGGCGGTTGGCGCCGACCGCTACGATGACGAAGGTGGCCGAGGCGATCAGGGCCACGGTCAGGAGGCTGCGGCTGCGGTGACGGGTCGTGTTGCGCAGCCCCAGCCTGGCAACGGCGGCGATGCCCGGGCGGCAGATCAGGGAATTGCTGTCGCGGGCCGACCAGATCCAGAGGCTGGCCAGGGATGCGGCCAGCAAGGCCGCTCCACTGCCGAAGAAGGCGACGGTCTGGGGGACCAAGTCTGCGAGCAACGACAAGACCGGCAAGGCGCCGGCCACCGCCAGCAAACCCAGGGTCACCCCCAGGACCACCAGACGTTGCTTCGCTGTCGAGGTTGCCCGTCCGGACTGAACAGCGCCGGCCAACAATGCCCGGGGAGACATGCGACTCAGGCCGCGGATGGCCCAGGCGATGGACAGCAGGGCGATCAGGAAGCTGGCGGCCAGCCCTATGGCCAAGCTCGGCCACGAGGCGTGCAATTGGAGCGGCCCGGGGCCCACGGCCTCGCTCCACCAGGACCGCAGACCGGCCAACATCAGCCAGGCGTACCCGGACGCCCCGAGTGACCCCAGCGCAGTCCCACAGCCGGCCAGTAACGCACCTTCGATCAGCAGCATCCGGCGAACCTGCCCGGAGGAGAACCCGGTGGCCAACAGGGTGCCGATTTCGGCGGCCCGCCGCTCCACTCCGAGGCGGAAAACCAGTGCCACCAACATGGCAGCAGAGAGGATCAGAAAGAAGCTGAAGCCGATGAAGAGGAGACCGAAGTCGCTGCTGCCGCCGCTGGCGGCCAGGGCCTGATGTCTGATCGGCTGGAAGGCTAGACCGAGGTATTTCGGGTCCAAACGATCGAGCAGTTGTGTTTCGAGCGCAGCGGCCGTCTGGCCGATGTTCATGCCCGGCGGGGAGCAAGTGCGGATGGCCGTCAATCGGCCGAAGCGGACGTCGGACATGGCCCATAGCTCGTGGCCGGCGCCCAAAGAGACGAAGGCCTTCGGGGTGGCCCGGCGTTCGTCCCAGTAGCGTTCGTCCACCTCGCGGATGCGGCCCATGTCGACGGGGAAGGGCGGATCCCAGTCGGAGAGATTTTGGGCGTCGGTGATGCCTTCGTACTGCGGGGTCATGGCCGGGTCTGCGGCCCAGCCCTGCATTTCCACGATGCCGCGAAGGGTGAAGGTCGTCTCGACGGTCTCCAGTCGTCCGAACGGCCGGCTGAGGTAGTAGGTCAAGCCGATGCAGTCGCCGGGGACGGCCTGAAGGTCAGCCGCGGCCCAGTCGTTCAACAGAATGTCGCGGCGACCCAGCTCCGGCGCCGGGCGGCCGTCGGTCAGGATGAAGCGACCGGCCTGGGGAATGGAGGCGGGATCGATAGCGGTGACCGTCGAATAGGGAATTGTGGATTGCGGATTGCGGATTGCGGATTGCGGATTACGGATTGGGGATTGCGGATTGCGGATTGCGGATTGGGGACCAGCCTCTGACGCGTTGCCGGGCTCTGGCTGATTCACCTTCCCCTTCGGGCAGTCGTCGATCCGTGAGATGCTGTTGGCCAGGTAGGTGAGGATGGGAACGGCCGGGGCTCCGAGGGCCTGGGCGGCGTCGAGGGCCTCGGCCTCGACCGGCGGCTCGATAAGCAGCCGGTCGGTCTCCAGTGACACGTAGCCCAGCTCCTGGTCCCGGCGAAGTCGGAGATTGAGATCTTCCAGGGTGGTGTTCTTTTTCAGCAACTCCTGCAAGGCTTCATTGCTCGCCGTGGGTGCCTCACGGGCAGTCGGTCGGCCTGCACCGGTTACCAGGATCGCATTCGCCCGGCCCGGTTGCTTCATGGCTCTTTGCAGGGTGTGCAGTGGGACGAAGGCGTTGCGCGGCAGGGGCTGCCGGGGTTCCAGGCCCAGCCCGCCCAGGCCCTCGGCGGGGATGATCTTCTCCACGGTGAGTCTCAGGGCCATCGCTGTGTCACTCGGACGGCCCAGCAAGGTCTCGATGGGCACCAGATGGTGCTTCTCGAGGCGCAGAAGGACATCGTCTCCGGGTTTGGCGCCGAGTTCGTCGGCCAAGGGCTGGTTCAGGATGACCGAGCGACCGAGGGCCGCGGGTTGGTCGCCGGCAGACGCCGGGGACTGTGACGGGGCGGGGTCTGGCTGATCGAGAGCCCAGAATCGACGGTCCACGCCGAGCACGTTGACCCGATTGACCCGGGCCAGCGAGTCGGCGTGGCTGGCGCTGCCCCGCATCAGGATGAGAGAACAGGCCCGGTCGAACTGCGATTGGAATCGCGGCCCGGCGGCAATCTCGGCGGCCAGAGATTGGCGGAAGAAGCGCTGGGCCACCAAGGCATGATTGACCGGACCCAATCGGCGGAGGGCGGTATCCCGCAGAGTGCCGCGCACGGAGTCACCGACCAGCAAGGCGCCGGTCAGGGTGGCAGTGGCAACGGCGACGGCCAGGCCGACGGCGAGGTTCGTCCGCCAGTGGTAGGCCATGCTGTTGCGGTAGTAGGTTCGCAGGTCCAAGGGAGTTCGCCCCCGGTCAGGAATTCGGCGGGCTTGGTCAGTAACCTGCCCGGGCATCGATCACTTGTGGGGCCCTCGGGTGTCCGGCCATCGACCGCCATCACCGAGTTTTCAACAGGCCGTCCGCCAGTTCGTACTTTCGCTCGAACATCTCCGCGAGTTCGGCATTATGGGTCACGACGCACAGGATGGTGCTCTCCTCGCGGTGCATCTCCAGGATCAGCGTCGCCACCTTGGCCGCCGTGGCCGCATCGAGATTTCCGGTGGGCTCGTCCGCCAGAACGACCAGGGGATGGTTGATCAAGGCTCGGGCCACGGCCACCCGTTGGCGCTCTCCACCGGAGAGTTCCGCGGGCCGATGATCCAGGCGATCCGTTAGCCCCACCCGCTCGAGAAGCTGGCGGGCCCGACGCTCCGCATCGCCCTCGCCGCCGGTGGACCGGGCCCTCTCGGCCGATGGCTGACCGCCCGGAGCCGACCTGCCCCTGCCATGCCGTGCCAGAGTCGGCAATAGCACGTTCTCCAACACCGAGCAATGGGGCAAGAGGTGATGTTCCTGAAAGATGAAACCGATCCGACGATTGCGGAACTCGGCCAGTTGCGGCTCGGGCAACTCGAACGGATCGCCCCCGCCGATCAGGACCTGCCCTGCGGTGGGCGGCTCGAGGGTGCCGAGGATGTTCAGCAGGGTGCTCTTGCCGGAGCCCGAGGGCCCGGTGATGACCGCGGCCTGGCCTTCGGTAAGGGTCAACGAAACGCCGGCCAAGACCGACAGCGGTCCGGCCCTCGTGGGATAGTCCTTGGTAACTGCTTCGGCATGTAGGGTGTTGGCCATGTCTCGGTTGTCAGAAGCAGCCGTGCGGTCGGAGGTCATCATGTCCGGGCCATGAGGAGCCCGAGCATTTGACGCCGGGACCGCGCCGCCGCGCCCCGTTCGACTCGTGGTCATCATAGGGCGAAAGGGGAGGCTCGCCCAGCGGTGTCCTCACGGGGAGTTTCGCCGCGCCGCGTCGCAGGGATGTTCCTTTCGTAGGGCCAGTGCTCCGGTCGGGCAGGCCTCGGCGCATTGCCGGGCGGAGACGGTGAGGGCCTTGGCCAGCGACTCGTCGAAGGGGGCCGCGATGCGGACGTCGAAGCCCCGCCCGACGAAGGTCAGGCCCAGCGGCTCGCCGGCCTGCTCGGCGATCTGCACGCACAGGCCGCACAAGATACACTTGCCCGGCTCGAGGACGATCTCGGGGTGGCCGGAGACACGCTCGAACTTGCGGCGGGCACCGCGGTATCTACTCCCATCGGCCCCGTACATTTCGGCGTATTTCCTCAGTTGGCAACCGTCGAGTTTCGCGCAGTCGCAGTGCAGGCAGCGTTGGGCTTCGGCTCGGGCTTGCTCGTCCGTCAAGCCGGATACGCTCTCGGTTCCCCGGCAGATTGCCGGGCCCGCGCCGGCCTCGGCGGCCATGGCGACCAGTTCTTCCTGGTTCGGGCGGCCCGTTCGCAGGGCAGCGAGCTTGGGATGACCGGTGATGCCCGCCTCGCCCAGATATTGGTCCAGGCACGTCGCGGCGGCCTTGCCGTCGGCGGCGGCATAGACAATCTGTTGGCGGATATCCGGCATGGATCTGCTGCGGACCGCGCTGCCGGCGGCGAAGACACCGGTAGACTCGGTCTGGTGGGTGGTCCGGTCGATCTGCAGCCGCCCATCGGCGAACGCCAGACCGAGTTGTTTGGCCCCGTCTTGGTTCACCGTGCCGAAGGTAATGAGCACCGCGTCGTGGCCACCGCGCACGTCTTCGAGGGTTCGTTGCCGGCCGACGGGGGTGTTCAATTCGATCTTAGCGCCAAGCCTCTCGAGGCGGGTGATCTCGGCGGCGAGTGCGTCGAGGGGCAACTGCTCCGGCGCGATCTTGCGGAGGCTGCCACCGGGGGCTTCGCCGGCCTCCAGCAGCGTGCAGGCGTGGCCCTGCAGGAGCAGGAAGTATGCAGCGGATAAACCCGCCGGTCCGGCGCCCACGATGGCTACCTTCTTTCCGCTGCTTGCTTCACAGGGCGGCACGGATGGGCGGGCAGACTCATTATCCCGGTCGCCCAGGTGTTGCTCGAGCAGGCCGATGGCTGCGGGCTGGTCAACCGCCCCGCGCCGACAGGCCCCCTCGCAGCCCCGGCGGCCCAAGCGGGCGAGCACAGCCAGCAAGGGGATGTCCTCCCTGGCGGTGGCGGTAGCGTCGTCGAGTCGGCCGTCGGCGATCTGCCGCAACATGCGGGGAACGTCCGCATTGAAGGGGCAGGCGTATTGACAGGGGGCCCGGCATTCGCCGGCATGGTCGCTGAGGATCAAGTCCAGGGCCGCCCGCCGGACTTCTCTTACTTCCTCGGTCTGGCTGGCCACGCGCATGCCGTCTTCGGCCAGGGTGGCGCAAGAGGGAACCAGGCGGTCCGGGTCCTGCACCTTCATCAGGCAGACCATACAGGCGGTGTTGGGTCGGCAGCCCTGGCGCCAGCACAAGGCGGGGACGTCGATCCCCAGCAGGCGGGCCGCGTCCAGCAGGGTGCTACCCTGTGGAACGCGGACTTCACGGTTGTCGATCACTACCTGCGGCATGGTCATACGATTCTGATGGCGCTCTCCGGACACTTGACCCGACACGTGTCGCAACGGGTGCATTGCTCGCTGTCGATCTCGTGTCGCTCGTACGGCCTCATGGCAATGGCGTCGGCGGGGCAGTGCTGGGCGCAGAGCGTGCAGCCGGTACACGCCTCGGTCACCGAATAGGCGATCAGGGCCTTGCACTTTCCGGCCGGGCAGCGGCCCTGCAGGTGTGCTTCATATTCCTCGCGGAAGTAGCGCAGCGTGGTGAGGACCGGGTTCGGTGCGGTCTTGCCCAGCCCGCAGAGGCTCCCTTGACCGCTCATTCGGGCAAGATGCTCCAACTTTTGCAGGTCGTCGCCACGACCCTCACCGGCGCAGAGTCGGTCGAGGATTTCCAGCATCCGCCGGGTGCCGATGCGACATTGGGTGCAACGGCCGCAGGACTGCCCCTGGGTGAAGGCCAAGAAGTACCGGGCGATGTCGACCATGCAGTCGGATTCGTCAAGCACCACCAGGCCGCCGGAACCCATGATGGCCCCGACCTCGGCGAGGGCTTCGTAGTCCACCGGCGTGTCGGCCAACTCGGCCGGGACGCAGCCGCCCGAGGGACCGCCGATTTGCACGGCCTTGAACTTGTGCTGAACATCCCCGGCCGACGAATCTTGTTTGATGCCTCCGCCGATCTCTTCGACGATTTCGCGGATGGTCACTCCCATGGGCACCTCGATCAGGCCGCCACGGTTGATCTTGCCGGTAAGGGCGAAGACCTTGGTGCCGGTGCTGGTGGGCGTACCCACCTCGGCGAACGCGGCCGGTCCGTGGCGCAGGATCCAGGGGACCACGGCGTAGGTCTCGACGTTGTTGACCAGCGTCGGCCGATCCCACAGGCCGGCCTGGGAGGGAAACGGGGGTCGCAGGCGGGGCATGGCCCGCCGGCCCTCCAGGGATGCGATCAAGGCCGTCTCCTCACCGCAGACGAACGCCCCGGCGCCCTCGACCACTCGCAGCCGCAGACCGCGGCCCTTGCCGAAGATGTTGTCGCCCAGCAGGCCGCGGCGCTCGCACTGCCGCAGGGCTTCGGCGATCCGCCGGGCAGCCAGGGGATACTCTCGGCGAATGTAGAAGATACCCTCGGTGGTCCCGGCGGCATAGGCGGCGATGGCTACGCCTTCGATGATGCGGTAGGGGTAGGACTCCATGAGCATGCGATCCATGAAGGCCCCGGGATCGCCCTCGTCGCCGTTGCAGACGATGTACTTCCCATCGCCCGGCGCTTGTCGGACTTGGGCCCACTTGGCGGCGGTCGGAAAGCCCGCTCCGCCACGGCCGCGCAGTCGGCTCCGGCGGATTTGTTCGATGACCTCGTCCGGGGTAAGGCCCTCCTGGCATCGACGAAGGGCCTGGAAGCCGTCGTGGTGCAGGTATTCACCCAGATCGGCCGGGTCGATGCAGCCGTAATGTTCGGTGGCTATGTGTTTCTGCCGGCCGAGGAAGGCGGCGACCGGTGGATCGTGTAGCTCGATGGCCTGCTGCCGGACAACGTGACGCCCGGACCCGTCACGCAGATGGTCCATCACGGTCGAGACGGTGGTCCGGACGCGGCGGGCCAGCCCGCGCGGCTTGAAGTGGTGGCGAATGATAGCTCTGGCGTGTTCCGGTCTGGTGCAGGCGTAACGGGCTGCGGTTTGGTCGGGCATGTCGATCTCGATCAGCGGCGTCTGGTGGCACATGCCTACGCAGCCGACGCTCTTGATCGGGGCCCGGATGCCGATCGATGCCAGGGCATCCTCGAGGGCGTCATGGACCTGATCGCTGCCGTTGGCCATGCAGCAGGAGCCCATGCCGATGCGAATCTCTCCGACCGCGGCCGTGCTACCCGAGGCGAGGTCGGCCATGGTCGGGCGGGGTCGCTTGCCGTTGGCCTTCGGCGAGTCGCAATCGGAGAGCAGGTCCAGGGCCGTATCGCAGCGGAGGTGGCCGTGGACCTGGTCGTCAATCTGGACCACGGGAGCAAGTGTGCAGCAGCCCAGGCAGGCGACCTGCTCGATGGTGAAGCCTCGGGTCGGGTCGGTGTCCTGGTCCGGGGCGATGCGCAGGTGTCGTCGGAGTTGGTCGGTAATCCGCGGCGCCCCGGCGACGTGGCAGGCAGTGCCGTGGCAGACCTTGACGAGGTGTCTACCAACGGGCGTTCGGCGGAATTGGCTGTAGAACGTGGCGATGCCGGCAAGCTGGGCCGCGGTTATGTCGGTCTGGGCGCAGACGCGCCGCAAGGCCGCCTCGGGCAAGTAGCGGTAGTGCGACTGGATGGCCTGGAGAATGGGTATCGCCGCCTGCCGGTCTCGGCCCTGCCCGGCGATGATCTCGTCGATGAATGACGGGTCTACGTCTTCGGTGTGCGTATGGCGGCCAGCGGTGGCCTGTACATCAGTCGCGGACTGCGTTTCGTGGAGGGCGGATTCCGACGGCTCGGCGGTGCTGCCCGGCGGCGGGGGGTAGCGCTTCTTCGGCAGCCAGGTGGTTCCGGAAGCGAGATTACGCAGGGTAACCAGCCACTGCGAACTGACCACCAAGATCACCGCGGCGATCACCAGGGTCGGCGACAGCAAATCCCTCCTCGACTGCTGCCGTAGCGTGGCGTCTCTCAACTGCTCGCAAAGAACATGGAGCTGCTCGGAGTAGGCGGCGTCTTTTCGAGCCTTCTCCTCCAGGGCTTTGGTGCGGACTCGGTCGGAGGGCAGCCGGCGGGCGGCGACTATCGAGTCCGTGGTCAACACAGCAGCGGCAACCAGCACGACTAGACCGGCGGCAGTGGCCAGCATCGAGGCGACGAACTTGTGGGAGGGCCTCTTCATGACGATCCTGCCGAGGGATGCTCGGGCGTGGTGGTGGTCCGATCATCCGTTTCGAGCACTCGCTGGCGCGGGCAGTACTTGAAGCAGCGGGCGCAGAAAAGACACGACGAGCGCACCGCCCGGAAGTCCTCGATGGCGCTGTAAGGACACGCCTCGGCACAGAGCCCACAGTCGAGTTCTTTGTCCGGGGTGATGGTCACGCCGCGCCAGGAGATGCGCGACAGCAACGACAGCAGAGCCCCGTAGGGACAGAGGTATCTACAATACGCCCGACCGACGAACAAACTGAGCACCAGCAAGCCGGCCCCGATCAACAACATGTGGAGCGGCCCGGTGAAACGAAAGAACCCGACGAAGGGATCGAAGCGGCAGATGATAAAGTCGCGATCCACCGCCGTCCGCGAGGCGAACCAGATGGCCAGGGCCAGGTACACCCACTTGAGCCAGCCCAGAGCCCAATCCAGCCGGCGGGGCACGGTCACCGGCCTCAGCAGCACCAGCTCCTGGATGGCTCCCAGGGGGCAGACCCCGCCGCAGAAGACCCGTCCAAACAGCACCGCCATCACCAGCGGCAGGAAGAAGAAGATGATGACCAAGTAAGAGACGGCGTACTGCGGGTCGGTAAGGGCGACCACAATATTCTGGATTGCCCCTATCGAACAGACGCAGCCTTCCCGGTACAGCCCGAAGTAGAGCAGACAACCTACCGTCAGAACCACCAGCCAATTGCGGTTGCGCCGACCCAGGACGATCCAAGTGGCCAGGCCCAGGGCGGCGGCGAGGAGGGCGACATCCAGTATCTCCTCCCACTGGGCGCGGGGCAAGGGCCGCTGAACAGGCGGCGTGACATAGCCGCCGCCGATGTCCTTGTCCTTCGGCGCCGCACTCACCGGCCGCTGATAGTCGAACTGATACTGGGCGAAGGTCGGCGCGGGATACATCGAAAAAAGGCCGAGGATCAAGCAGGCCGCCAGCAGGCCCGACGAGGAGCCGACCAAGGCGGATCCGGGGGCCGTCGTGGGAACGGATGGAAGGGGACTCTGCATCGGCCGGCTGGTCCGTGCCACCGGCCTGACCGGGGAACTGGGGGAATCCGGGCGTTTCACCCCACCGCTCCCTGCTGGCCTGCGGAATCATGTCTGAAGGCTTCGTCCGGACAGGCGATGCCGATCGAGCACCGGTTGCAGTCCATGCACAAGCTGTGGCGGACTTCGAGCACGATCGAGCTGAGTCCGGCCGGTTCCTTGCAGGCCATGACACACCTGCCGCAGCCGTTACAGCGCTGGTCATCGATGATGTACTCGTAGAAGTTGTTGGCCGGATCGTCGGGGTCGATCTCGCCGATGGGGTTGCGCTCGATGGCGTCGCGGGGGCAGAGTTTCTGACTGGGCAGGCCGTCCTTGTCGATGGCGCTCTTGACGTCGTAGTACGCCGGACAGATGTAGCACCGCCCGCACTTGGAATACTCGTTGACCGCCCGGATCGCCGAAAGCCCCGCCACGCAAGTTGTCGAGCAGAGTTCGCAGACGTCCACGCCCAGGGCCCCCAGCCGGCTGTTGACGCACTTCTCGATATCCAGCACCCAGGCGCCCTCGGCGTCCGACCGGCGGACCAGATAGGCGGCCAGGCCTCCCAGGCCGAGGACCGTGGCCCCGCGGGCCGCGTGGCCCAGCACGTCGCGTCTGGTGGGTTGTTCTTTCATGACTTCACCGTCTCGCCGTGCGGCCGTGTCGCCGGCGGGGTGGCAAGATCCGCAGCCTCGGGGGCATAGACGCAGATGTGCAGTCGGACGGTATCCGCGACGTAGATACGCCCTCGGGAATCGACCGCCACGTCCATGTTCTTGCAGGCCGGGTCAAAGTCCTTCTCGCCCATGACCGCCAATAGCTTGCCATCCGCCTGGTAGACCTTGACCCGGGGGTCGGCCTTCTCGGTCACGACTACTTGGCCCTGGCGCGTCAGGGCGATGTTGGTCGGGTTGCAGCATCCGCCAAACCCTGCCGTATCAGGCCCGCCGAATCGACCGAAATGGCAGATCAGCTTGCCGTCGAGCGAGTAGCTTTCGACCCGGTGCTTGCCGGGGTTGGCGGCATGGATGACGTCTTCCGCATCGACGGCGAAGTCCAGATGTTGATTGGGGATCATGAAGCCCCGCATCCTGTTGTCCTTGCCGATGTCCTGGAGGAAGTTGGCTTTGCGGTCGTAGCGGCGGATGCAGCGGTCCTTGACGTCGGCGAGGAGGATGCTATCGCCGGTCACGCCGATCGCGCTGATCAGACCCATCCGGGGGGGGTCGCGCCAGGTGTCCAGTAGCTTGCCCCGACGGTCGAAGGTCTGTACTTGGCCGGCCTGCCCGACGTAGATCGTCTCATCAGGGCCGACGGCAACGGAGTAGCCCGGCCGATCAGTGGTCCAGCGTTGCAGTAGCTCGCCATCCAACGAGAAGACCCTGAGGTCGGAGTCGCCGACGGCGCAGAGCCTGTCTCCCGGGTCGATCAGCAGCCCGCGAAGCGTCTGGGCGAACTGATTCGGCCCCGGCCCCTTTCCGCTGATTACCAGGACCTTACGGTAGTGCATATTGGACTCATCGCTCTCCAGGATCATTATACAGCAAGATCGGCTGTCGATTGGCCCGCAGTGCGGCTGTCGGTCGGCCCGCCCCTAGTTCTTTCCCTCCGCGGCCCCTGGTGTCCCGACTTCGATGCACACCAGCTTGGACATGTCGCGCAGCAGGAGTTTGCCATTCGAGATGGCCATCGGGCCCCACACGTCATGCCCGTGCAACACCTGGGCGCTGTCGAGTTCCCGGTACTCGCTGGTGTTGGCTTCCAGGAGGCGCAGCATCCCGGTCTTGCCTTCGAGGATGAAGAGCATCCCGTCGGCCAGGATGTAGCTGCCCAACTCGAAGGCCGCGTGGCCCTGGCTATCCCAGATCTGCCGGCCGTCGAAGTCCAGGCAGGTCAGCAGGCCGCGTTTCTTTCGGCCCACCGCGAACATGTGATCTTGGAAGAGGATGGGGGTGTGGACCTCCGAGTTCCACTCGGCGTCCGCCCAGTCGAATACAGATTCGGCTGTAAAGCGGCCCTCCTGGTTGCGGACCCGGACCATCACGCTGCCGGCCTCGTAGCCGGCAGTCATGAACACCCGGTCGTCGCCGATGGCCACCGGGGAGGGGGCCACCGCCACGTTGAACTTGCGGGGGAAGAACCACAGCAGGGCGCCGTCCTGGGCGCTGACCCCCAGCGGACCGAACAACGTACACCATAGGTACTGCTTGGCCCCACCCAGGGTGGCCGGCATCAGCGAGGCGTGCGCCAGGGGCCAGCCTTCCGGGTTCGGCGTTCGCCAGATCTCTTGGCCGGTGGCTTTGTCGAAGGCGACCACCAGGGCCTCGCCGCCGGGGGCGATGATGACCCGATCCGGCTCGATCAGCGGACACTGCCCGTTGTACCACGGCGGGATTCGGGTCTTGTATTCCTTGACCAGGTTCTTGCGCCACACTTCCTTACCGGTCGCCGCCTCCAGGCAGTGAAAGACACACTTGGGATCGAGCGAGAAGACATACCGGCCGTCCACGGCCGGCGCCGCCCGGGTAATGCCGTGATTGGCACGAATCCGTCGTTTCTCCTTGAAGCGCCAGACTTCCTTACCCTCGGAAAGGGTGAGGCAGCGGACCAGCCACTGGTTGGCCTCCTCGTCGTAGTCGTTGAAATACACGAGTCCGCCGACGATCGCCGCGGACGAATAACCCTGGCAGGCCTCGACCGACCAGAGGACTCTCGGCCCGCCGGGCGGCCACTTACGCATCAGCCCGGTTTCACTGGAGGTGTTGTCCCGGCGAGGCCCGCGGAACTGGGGCCAGTCTTCCGCTACGGCCGTCGCTGCCAACATCGCCGCGGTGCAGACGGCAGCCAAACTGTGTCGCCAGGCCACCATCATTCCTCCTTCGATTTCTTCGTCTTGCGGGCCTTTGCGTTCGGCTTGGCGATGGCGATCAGGTGGTCTCGGGTGCGGAAGTAGAGAACGCCCTCGGAGATGGCCGGAGTAGCCATACAGACTTCGCCCAGGGGATTTTGGGCCAGGACCTTGAAATCCGCCCCGGCCTGGACGACGTAGACGTCACCCTCCTCGCTGGTGAAGTACAGCTTGTCGTTGGCCGCCACCGGTGAGGCGGTGAAGCCCGTCCGGCCGCTGCCCAGGCGTTCTCGATAGACGCGCTCTCCGCTCTTGGCCTGATAGCAGGTCAAGACGCCGTTGTCCCGGCAGGCATAGAGGTAGTCGCCATAGACCAAGGGGGTCTGCATGTAGGCTCCGCAAGACGTGTCGCACCAGGCGACGTGATCGTTGGACGTCGCGTCGTCCTGGAGGGTGATATCGCCCTTGGCTAAGGGGTTGATCGCATACATGGGGGCCAATTGTCCGTGGGCGTTGGCGATGAAGACCAGGCCTCGACCAACCACCGCGGTGGGCACGGGGATGTCACCACCGCCCCGGAGTTTCCAGATCTCGGCGCCGGTCTTGACGTCATATCCGCCGATATGCTTGTAGCCGTTGCAGATGAGCTGGACGTTCTTGCCCTTCTGGTAGATCGTCGGGGTGCTCCAGGTGGGCACCTCGTCGCGCGGCGTCCGCCATATCTCGCTTCCGTCCTCGAGATCGTACGCGGCGACAAATGACCCCTGCTGAACGTCGCACTGGATAAAGACCTTCTTCTTGTAAATGATCGGTGAACTGCCGAAGCCCCACTGGGCCTCCGGTGATACATACCAACCCGCGTCGAGCGTGCCGAGATCCTTCTTCCACTTCAAGTTGCCGTCCATGTCGTAGCAGTAGAGCCCTTCGGAGCCGAAGAAGGCCACCAGACGCCGGCCGTTGGTCGCCGGGGTGGAGTTGGCGTGGGAGGCCTTGGGATGTCGCTTGATCTTCGGCTCATCCTCGCGGGGGGTGTCTTTCCAGATGATCTCACCGGTGTGCTTGTCGAGACAATAGACCACCCAGCGTTGCGGGCCGGGCTCATCTATCGATTTCACGCTGCCATACAGCCCCACCTTCAGTTGTGGGTGATCGTTGTCGCCGGCGGCGCTGGTAACGAAGATGCGATCACCCCATATCACCGGGCTGGAATGCCCCAGGCCCTCGATGGGCGTCTTCCACTTGACGTTCTCGCCCGCCTCGGCGTTCCAGGCCGTTGCCGTGGGGTATCCTTCGGCGATGCCCTTGGCCCGCCACCCCCGAAAGCCGGGCCAGTTGACGCCTTTCGGTCCGCCGGCCTGAGCGGTGACCGGCCCCATCATCGCCAAGGCGCAAATGGCCGTTACGCTGCATCGCCAAGCCACGCTCAATCCTCCCTTGTTTTTGCGGCCTTGCCGCTCGGCTTTTCGACGGCCACCAGGTGGTCTCGAGTGCGAAAGAACAAGACCCCCTCCGAAATGGCCGGCGTGGCCATGCAAACCTCGCCCATCTGATTCTCGGCGAGGATCTTGAACTCCGGACCGGTCTGGACGACGTAAACGTCGCCCTCCTCACTGGTAAAGTATAACTGGTCGTTCGCGGCGACGGGAGAGGCGGTAAAGCCGGTCCCCCCGCCGCCCAGGCGATGGCGATACACGAGTTCTCCGGTCTTGGCCCGGTAGCACTTCAAGACCCCACGATCGGAACAACTGTAGAGATAGTCACCATACAGCAGAGGCGTCTGCATGTAGGCCCCGTTACGCGGCGTGCTCCAGGCGACGTGGTCGTTCGACGTTGCGTCACCCTGGAGGGTGATGTCTCCCTGGGCGCTGAGGTTTATGGCGTACAACGGCGACGATCGCCCATGGGCATTCGTGATGAAGACCAGGCCGCGACCGACCACCGGAGTGGGCACCGGGGCGTCGCCGCCGCCGTGGAGTTTCCACAGCTCCTCGCCGGTCTGGGCGTCATACCCGCCGATGTGCTGGTACCCGTTGCAGAGGAGCAGGGTCTTGGGGCCCTTCTTGTAGATGGTCGGCGTGCTCCAGGTGGCAGGTTCGTCACGGGTTGTTCGCCAGATTTCGCTGCCGTCCGAGAGCTTCAGGGCGGCGACGAATGACTCGTTCTTGGTGTCGCACTGGATGTACACCCGCTGGCCGTGGATGATCGGCGAACTGGCAAATCCCCAGAACAGCCGCGGGGGACTGGCGTCGAGGACCCCGAGGTCCTTCTTCCACTTCAGCTTGCCTTTCATGTCGTAGCAATAAAGGCCCTCGGAGCCGAAGAAGACCACCACCCGCTTGCCGTTGGTCGCCGGGGTGCAGTTGGCCTGGGTGGCCTTGGTATGTCGCTTGACCTGGGGAATACCCTTGCAGGCCGTTTGCTTCCACAGGGTCTTGCCCATCTCCTTGTCGAGGGCGTAAACCAGCCAGCGGTGTACGGTGTCGTCGTCCACCGAGCCCGGATCGCCGTACAGTCCGACCTTGAGTTCCGGATCGGCCCGGCCGCTGATGGCCGTGGTGACAAAGACCCGGTCGCCCCAGATGACCGGGCTGGAATGTCCCAAGCCGGGGATGCGTTTCTTCCACTTGATGTTTTCGGAGGACTCGGCGGCCCAGGTCGTCGGCGTGGGGAAGCCCTCGGCGATGCCCTTGGCCCGGGGCCCGCGGAAGCTGGGCCAGTTGACGCCCTGGGGTTCTCCGGCCTGGGCCGCGACCGGCAGGAACATCGCCAGAAGCAACAAGAACCCACCGGGCCATCCGCATGCCCGGCCGGTGAACAACGGCGGACGCACGACATGACCCAGGTGACCGTTCGCTCTTCGGCCGTCTGTCGCGCGGAGTATCGGAGGCATTTGCCGGATCATCTCCTCTCCTGAAGGGCCAGTGGGTCAAGACCCGTTGGCCTTCTCGCCAAGATCCACGGCCATGATATGCTGCCGATCTCTGACAAAGAGCCTGGTGTCCAGCAGCGTGGGCGTGGTCCAGGAGTTACGCTTGCACAACTCCACCTGGGAGTGAATCTTCAGCCTCTTCTTCTTGAGGGTGCCCAGGGCCAGGTTGCCATCTTCGTCGAGAACGATGAGCTTTCCATCTGCATAGATACACGTGGCCTTGGAGAAGCCGCGCTGCTTCCAAAGTAGTTCTCCGGTCTTGATGTTCACCGCCTCCAGGAAGGCCGACCCGAAATCGCCGCTGGAGCCGTACACCACATCACCCACCCGCACGGCATTGCCGTGATGGATCTTCATCTTGGAGTTGAACCACAGTTCCTCGGCCGTGGTCTTGCCCTCCTGGCGAGTGAGCTTGACGCCTCGGGCTCCTCCATCACCATAGGCCGAAGAGATGAAGATGATGTTGTCCTTGCCCCAGATCGGCGAGCTGATGTTGGCATCGCCGGGATAGTCCAGGCTCCATTTCAACTCCCCGCTGGCAGGGTCCAGACCGGCAAGCCCCTTGGCCCTGACCACCAGCAACTGCTCCTCGCCGTCGACGTCGATGATGAGCGGAGAACCGTAGGCCGAACCGAAGTCCTGCTTCTTCCAGACCACGGTGCCGTCGGCCTGATTCAGGGCGATGACGCTATGGCCTTCGCCCCCGATCGAAGTGATGATCGTATTCTGGTAGGCGATGGGGCTGACCCCATACCCGTAGGTCACCGTACTGCCCTCATATTCTTCGGCCAAGTTGCGCTGCCAGATCTTCTTGCCGGTCTTCCGGTCCAGGCAGTGCACACCCACCATCGAGCCCAACGTGTAGAGACGGTCACCGACGATCAGGGGCGTGGAATTCGGGCCCGGCCCGAAATCCAAATCCATATCGCCCTTCCATGACACGGCGTACTTGTACTCCCAGACCGTCTTGCCCGTCTTGGCGTCGAGGGCCACGACCACCTCGCTACCATGCCTCCGGGCCTCCTCGGCGGCGTCCTTTTCCTTGGTGTCGGTTTCCTTCTCGTCGTCCGCGGCGCCGTCGCCTTCCTTCCCGTCGTCCGCCGCCCCGTCGCCCTCGCCGGACTTGTCGTCATGCGGATTCTTGTCAACGGCTGCACCTTTATCAGCATCCTTCTTGGGCGACGCGTCTCCTTTCTCTCCACCCGCACTCGAAGCACCCTTACCTGGCTCGGCTTCGTCGGGTGCGTCTGCCCCCGGAATCCAATACATCGTATACAACGTCTTCCCGTCGCTGACGATGGAAGAATAGCCGTCACCGAGTTCCCGAGACCAGAGCTTCTTGGGACCGCCCTTGGGCCACTCTTCGGCCAGGCCGCTGACCGCGACCTTGAAATCGCGGCGCGGTCCGCCCCATTGAAGCCAATCAACATCCGCCTTGGCCGCGACCACCTCATCAGCTATACCCTCGTCCTCCTCCTCTTCCTCCGCTTCGGCCTCTCTGGCCTTTTTTCGCTTCTGGGCCTCTCGCTGGGCCTCCAGCTTCTGCTTCAGGCGTTTCGCCTCACTATAGACCGTGGACGCTACGTCCAGGGTGGCTTCGATGTTCATGAATTGGGGCGGGGCATCGGGATCCGC
>CAZFMS010000023.1:0-24103 GCA_964520125.1 uncultured Planctomycetaceae bacterium | reverse complement strand
CAACGTCGTCGTCGCCAGCAGGACCAGCGGCATGGACAGCCAGTACGCGCTGAACCTCGGCCCGCCGAGCCAGTTCGCGTAGGCCATCGCCGTGACGCAGAACACAATTACGTTAATCGCAAACCAGAACGTCCTGATCTGGAAGAAGTCGTGCCCCAGCGCCATCAGCGCCTTTGGCAAAACCAGAAACGGCGGCGGATACTGGTACTGATCGATGGTCAGCACGTCGCCGATGGTCTCGTGAATCGGCGTGGGCACTTCCGTATCGCGGTAGCTCTGCCGCGAATAGATATTCTCGAATCCCTCGCTCGCCAAGTGGGCGGCAATGAGGGAAGCCGTGAAGCAGTTGTGCCTGAGGTAGAACGGCTTGTTCATTTCCTCGTCGGGCAGCTTGCGGCCCATCGGGTTGAGGGCGAAGTCCTTATTCTCCGCGTCGAGCATGTAGACGCTCATGTGCCCCAGGCGATACGCCGCACCACCGCACAGCACGAGAAAAAGCACGAAGAGTGCCCGCTGGCCGCTGCCCGTCCCCGAAAGACCAGTCGGAAACGATCCGCGCCCAAGAAACCCTACCGCGAGCACCAGCCCGACCGCTACGACAATCGCCACCCCGTTAGCAAGTCCCGCCGCGCGAAGTGCAACGAACAAGCCCGGCCCCACGATCGAGGCCCCCGCGATGACCGCGCCTACTCGAATGCCCGTCGTCGGTGTGTGACCGCCGTGTTTCTTTGGCCCGACGTTTCCCATCTACCTCATCTCCAGCCGTCACCATCGTACCGGATAACCGAGGGCAACTCGATCGAAAACGACCCGTCTTGCCCCCCTGGAACCCGTCAGGTTGACCGGCCGGGTGCCACTGGCGGCTTGCCCGCCAGTGCGAACTTGCCCGCGACAACTAGGCTCACGGGTCAACAAGTTGACCCATGCCACCCCGCACACGGGCGCCCCGCCCCTTCCAGGGGTGGGGGACGGACCAGTCCGTACGATGGGCCATCCTGCCTACAGCCCAGTCCATAAGATGGGCCATCCGGCCCATCTGTTGATTCTCATGCCCACCGATGAAGGTCCCGTCGTTCTCACCTCCGGGCGACATTTTTTTGACCCGGGGTCGTTCTCAACCAAGCGGCCCCCTCGTTGTTGCACGTTCCGAGTTTTTTCTGCAAACGCCCGCAAACTCCGCTCGCCAGAGGGCGCCGAATGGGGCTTGGGCCGGAGGCTGCTTTCATAGGAGTAGTCTTGCTAGCCGTTCTCTCCCGCTGCCCATGCCGCCTTGTGGCACCGGACGTGGCAGACCTCCCCGAGAGAACTGTGAGCAAGACTACTAGATAGGAAAGGGACCGGATAAGTCCCCGGAATTGACGCCACCGGCCGAAGTGTTGCGCCAAATTGCGGCAAATTGCACTTTAGAAAAACTAGAAAAGTGCAACAAAGCGGAGACACCGCTCTGGATATGTCACAAAATGAAAGAATATCCCCCGCCCACGGGTTTGTGCCTGACCAGCAGCCGGATGACGCCGCGCTGGGGCAGACCCGCTATGCCCCCATCGCCGCCAAGTGGTCTTGCATCTTCCCCACTGCCGGCCGCAGGGCGGCCGCGGAGAAGTCGAAGCGGATGTTGGCCGCGGCGAAAAGCTCCGGTAGCGGGCGACGCCCGCCCAGGGCCAGGGCTGATTGGTAGGCTCGGACCGCCCCGGCGAAGTCCTCCTGAGAGTTCAGCCACACCCCCAGGGCCCCCAACTGGGCGATGCCGTATTCGACGTAGTAGAACGGCACGGTGAAGGGATGCCCCTTGCGATGCCAGGAATACGAGCGCACGTCTTCGTAGCCCTCATAGTCCACCCAGGGGTCGAATCGCCGGCTCAGCTCCAGCCACGCCCCCCTCCTCTCCTCGGCCGAGTGGCCCGGGTGGGTATAGACCCAATGTTGAAACATGTCGACCATCGCCATCCAGGGAAAGAACCTGATGATGTTCTCGAAGTGATCCGCACAGGCCCGGGCGCGATCGCCCGCTTCGTAAAACGCCCCCAGGTGCCCGCCGGCCAGCAACTCCATCCCCATCGAGGCCACCTCGGCGAACTCGATCGGGGACGACCGCAGGGCGGTGATCTTTTCATCCCGGGCGGCGAAGGCATGAAACGCGTGGCCGCCCTCGTGCAGCAGGGTCTGTACGTCGTCGTGCCGGCCCACGGCGTTCATGAAGATGAACGGCAGCCGTCGCCCCTCGTACACCATCATGTAGCCCCCCGGGGCCTTGCCCTTGCGGCTGGACAGGTTCAGCAGGTCCTCGCGCTGCATCCGCCCGAACTGCTCGCCGAAGTCGGGATCAATCTTGGCGAAGATCCGCCCACAGCCCGCCACCAAGTCCGCGGCGCTGTCGAACGGCTTCAACGCCGGCCGCCCCCGCGGGTCCACCACCATGTCCCAGGGACGAAGCCGCTCGACGCCGAGTCGCTCCTTGCGCTGCTCCGCCAGCCGCCGCGATGCCGGCACCGCGATCTCCTCGATGGCCCGGGCAAAGGCCTCACAGTCCGCCGCGGTGTAGTCAAAACGCTCCAGGGCCCGAAAGGCATACTCCCGATAGTCCGCCAGGTCGGCATTCAAGGCCATCTGGTGCCGCAACGACACCATCCGATCGTAAACCGCCTCCATCTCCTCTAGAGCCGACTGCCACGGCCCGGCCATCTTTTCCCAGGCCTCCTGCCGAGTGGCCCGGTTCGGATCTTCGAGGTACCGGGCCATCTGCTGCATGGTCTGCTCGCGCCCGTCGTGTTCGACAGTCAGGGCCCCGACCATCTTCTGATATTGTTGGCGCAGCTTCTCGTCGTCGGTCTGCAGCGGGATGTTCTCTTCCCGGAAGAGCCGGGCCCGGTTCTCGATCTGCCGGACCAACACGTCGTATCTCTCGCGCGGCAGACCGGCGCGAGGCCCACACTCCAGGAACTTCCTATCCAGCTTGTGCGACCACGTCTTGGCCGGCGGAACCACGCCTTCGATGAAGTCCAGGTAGCGCTTCTCCCGAGCAGAGTCATCGGTCTGGCAGGTCATCTCGACGTAGCGGACGGCCTCCTCCTCATCCAACCAGGCATCCAGCTCCGACAAGTCCAAGAGCCACTCCTCCAGGGCGTCCACCGTCGACAAAGAGCGCGACTCCAGGTCTTGGTAATACCCTTCCACCTCGCTCCACTTTCCCAGGTCGGCTCCGCGGTCCAGGAATCGAGGCCCGAAATCACTCGTTGCCAGAGACATCGCCTTGCTCCTCCGGGCGCAATCCGCCCAACCAGTCCGTAAGGGCCGGCACGTGTGTCGCCCCTGCGGGCCGCGCCGAACTACCACCGGCGGCGCTGCCGCGCCAGGCCAGCGAGGGTACAGTACTGTCGGCCAAGCGTCTGCGGGAAGCCGTCCAGGGGCGGGTAGATGTGCAGAACAGCTAGAAAAGTGTGCGGCACCCCGTAGATCATGGCGCGGTCATGGGGTGCCGCAACGAGTGGAAGACGAGATATCCGCATCTGATCGCACCGGAGAGGCCGAGCGCCGATAAGATGCGCCATGCAATTCTATGCTCCGGGATTCCGCCTCTCTGCCAGGGGATCTGTCGCCACGCAGAGCACGACCGCCGAGAACCGCCGCCGCACGCCCGGGGCGAACCGGTTCTCGATCACAGGAACCCAGGCAGCGATAACATTATATTAATATTAAGGTTGCAATTCAATGCGGCAGCTAGTGTACCCCATCAAGGCCCGGCCGCGAGATACTGACAATGATATGGACCATAACGTCTTGTTAAATATGATGTTGCAGTGTGATCAGGTCGGTGATGCGGGTCAGAATCGGCCAAACAGCAGCAATTGTTCGCCGGTGGCCGGGGCCGGCCCGATGCTCTCCCGGGCGGCACGAGCCTTCCTTATGCGTCGGCCCCGCCCCGCGGGTCGTCGCGCTGCGGCCACGAAGGCCTCCAGGTCCTGAAAATCCCACATTGATCTCGGCACCGTGCCGCCGGAGGGATCCCGAACCGCGGCCCCGTATGCTCCCACCAAGGCCCGGGTCGCAAACCGATCGCAGCGGGCCTCCTTCTGCCGGACGTTGCGTCGGGCTTTCTTTACCAGCCAATGATAGAACTCATGGAGGAACACGAACAGGACTAGCTGGTAGGCGTCGGCGACCTCGACTGAATACAGCTCGCGCCACCAGCACTTCTTGTTTGATTGGGCCTTGGCAATGTTCGTGGAGACTTGAAAGGGGTATTGGTTGCGGCGCCCTAGATTGACGTGAATACGTGCTTCTTTGTAGTAGCAAGTCCCTGAGAAGGCCGCCCCTCGACTGTAGCGCACGAAGACATCAAGCCCGTCGAGCGGCCACCCGACGACGGCCTCCAAGAACATCTCCTCCAACTTTCTGGTATCCAAGAGAGTAGTGTTTCGCAGTTTCATTCCCGCCCGCCGTACGCCCCCACCCGTCGCTCATCCCAGCCCGGCCCGAATGGCATCCTGCAGCCGCACGACGCCGATCGGAATCAAGCCGTCTTCCGAGATGATCAACGCGGTAATGGCGCTCTCGCGCATGATGCGCAGGCATTCGACGGCCAGCGTATCCGGTGAAACGGTCGAGCACTTCACCGCCGGCTCGGAGGGATCGCGCCGACTCTGCTCCCAGGCCCCGGCCGCGGTCAGCTTCGAGGGGGTCTCGCGCCGGGACACCAACCTCCGCAAGTCACCATCGGTGAACACTCCGATCAAGGCCTGCCGCTCATCCACTACACAGGTCATGCCCAGGTGCTTGCTGGTCATCTCCAGGAGTAGCTCGTTGAAGGTGGCCGAACCCTGCACCATCGGGAGGGCATCGCCACCGTGCATCAGGTCAGACGCCCGGGTGAGGAGTCGCCGGCCCAGGCTTCCATCGGGGTGGTACCGGGCAAAATCGTGGACATCGAAACCCCGGGCACCAAGAAGTGCCATCGCCAGGGCATCGCACATGGCCAACATCATGAGGGTGCTGGTGGTCGGCGCCAGGGCCAGCGGACCGGCCTCCGGTCGCACCGGGATGGGCAGCACCACGTCGGCCAGCTCGGCCAGCGGCGACCGGCCTGTTTCGCATAGGGCAATTACTCCCCCTCCCACTCGCCGGAAATGGCCCACAAACCGCACCAGCTCTTCGGTGCGCCCGCTCTTGGAAAGGGCCAGCAAGACCGCATCGGAGCCCACCAGTCCCAGGTCGCCATGCACACCCTCCACGGGATGCATGAAGACCGCGGGCGTGCCGGTGCTCGACAACGTAGCCGCCGCCTTGCGGGCGATCAGGCCGCTCTTGCCGATGCCGGTCACGATCACCTGGCCTCGGGTAGAGAGGACCCTGGCCACCGCGTCCAGGAAGGCATCATCCACCATGCCCGCCAAAGCGGTCAGGGCTTCCGCCTGTTCGTTGATGATCCCCCGGGCTAGTTCAACCGGATCGCTCAAACCAGGGCTCCCCACCACAAGATCTTCCTCGAAGACAGCTGGACGCGATCCCTAGGAACTCGGCTTCGGCTCGCCCGGGTCGGGTTGGTCGGGCCTTTCGGAATCACCGGGATCGCGGTCAAGGCCGAACTCGCCGAAATCTTCGCCCAGATCGAAGTCCTCGTCAATTCCGAAGTCATCTTCCAGGATCAAGTCGTCAACAAGTGGACGATCGCCGTCGATCTTCCTGATCTCGTCGTCCATTTCGCCCTCGAGGCCCTTGATCTCAGTATCCTGGTCGGGTTGGTCGGATTGGTCGGGTTGGTCGGGTACAGAAATATCGCCGCCGAGGAGGCCCTGGCCGCCAGCAGTGGGGGGCGCCGCCGGCTCCGGCAGCGCCTCGCTCGGTGTTCGGCGCATCATCGCTTCCTGGGTTTCCTCGATTCCCAGGTCTTCCAGATCACCCACTTCCAGGGCCGGGCCGGCGTCCGTCACTCCGGATTCCCTCGCATCGCCAGACGCCCCCGGCGCCGACCCAATCACCCCGACATCGTCGGGCGCTGCTTCCAGCCGGCCTCCGCCGGTCTTGGTATCAAGCCACCGGCGATCCGACCCGCCCTCTTCCTCTTCGGGCTCCTGGTACTCATAGAACTCCTGGTAAGCCTTCCGGAAATAACCGCCGGCCCGCGTCTCGACCATATTCAGCACTGCTCCGAAGACCCGAGCGCTGATGGCTTCCAACTGTGCCTGAGTCCTCTGAAAGGCCCCGCGCGAGGTGACCTGATACTGGCAGACCACCAGCACTCCATCGACGGCCCCCGCCAGCACCATGGCGTCACTGACCAACAGGACTGGAGGCCCATCAAAAATCACCTGGTCATAACGCGAGCGGGCATCGGCCACCGCGTCCCGCAGGTAGCTGCTTCCCAACAGCTCCGCCGGGTTGGGGGGGGTGGGTCCGGGCCCCAGGATATCCAGTCCGGCCACCGATGACGGTGTAGCCAGTTCTTCCAAGCGGCCCTGCCCGATCAGAATGTTGCTCAGCCCCTCCGGCCGAACGCCGCTAAAGATTCGAGGCAATCCCGGACGTCGAAAATTCGCGTCAACCAGGAGCACCCGGCGACCGCTGAGGGCCACTGAGATGCCCAGATTCGCGGCCACGGTGGTCTTGCCGTTTCCCCCGCTGGGGCTGGTCACCAGAATGACGCCCTGTTGTTCTACGGGGGCGCTGAAGAAGAGATTGGCCCGCAGATTCCGAAACGCCTCGGCGACGATCGAATGAGGCGCATCCATGCTCGCCGTCTCCACGCGCTCGATTTCAATCTCGTCGTCGTCGGCGGTGGGAATTGTCCCCAGAACCGGAACGCGCGGCACGTCGCGCGGCGTGCGAACCGACTTGTCGGCCAGTTCGATCAGGAAGGCGATACCCATGCTTGCCGCCAGCCCCAAGAAAACCCCGGCGGGCATCCAAATCTCCCACTTGGGACTCGAGCGGCGCGTCGGCTCGATCGCTATCGAGGGCACGTCGATCTGCACGGCGCGCTCTTGGCGGAGGGTCATGGCCAGGAGGCTCTGTTGCCCCAACAGTTGTTCATAGCGCATTTGAAGGACGGCCTGCTCCTCCTTCAAGTTGATGAACTTCGCATAGGCGGCATCTCGGTCGCGCTGCTCCGCCCGAGCCTCCGCCAGCCGCTCTTTCAGGGCGTCCCTTTGTTCCATGGCCTCGTGGTAGTTCCGCCGGGCCTGCTCGATCAGCTCTTTTTGGAACCTTACTTGCTTTACCGCCCGCTCCTCCAGCAACAAGCCCGCCGCCGAATCACGCCGGATTCTGGCCCGCTTGACCGCCGGATGGTTCTTGCCGTAGCCCGCCTCGGCCTGGCTCAGCGATGCCTCGGCGTCCTGCAGGGCCCGCTCCGCACCGGCGACCGACGGGTCGGCCGCCAATACCGCATCCAACTCCGCCGTGACGGGGAGGTCTTCAGGTCGTGCATTCATCAGGGCTTGCCACTGGGACATCCGTCCGACAACCACGACCTCCAACTCGGTAACCAGTGCCTGAAGGGTCAGAAGTTGCTCACTTGGCCCGCCCTGGTTAACGCTCCATACTTCAGCTCTTTCTTGATGCCGCTCGATCTCCCTGTTCTTGTCCTCAAGCTCCTTCCGCGCCCGCTGCACTTCGTCGTCTATCTGCTCCCGGCTCTCCCGAATCGCCCCCTTCTGCAGCATGTCGACCTTCTCGAGATAGGTGTCTACCACGGTATTAACCAAGTCATCGACTTCGGTGGGTTCTTCCCACACCGCCGCGACCCTCAAGAAGTTGGAATCGCGCATCGGCGCGGCCGTTATGATGTCGCTCAGCAGGTCGATGGGGTCCTCGTCCTGCTGGGCAGTCGCCCATTCGAACCAACGCGTCCTCCTGATGGCGGGGGCCTTCAGGGCATCGCTCAGCACGGCCTGGCTTTTTACGAGTACGACCTGATTCTGAACGAGGAGTTCAACCTCCTGTTGGCGAATCTGCTCTTGGGCCAGGGGATTCAGCACGCTGACCGGCTGTGTGGATATGACCCGGACATATGTAAATGCGCGATACTTCGGAAAGTACTTGACCATGAACCCGGTGAAGCCGGCCGCCAAGCCGCTGAAGACCACCCAGAGGATGAGTATGAGGACCAGGCGCTGGCGAATCACCCGGGAAATATCCGCGGCGGTCAGTCCCGATGGCGGCGGCGCGACCTGACGCGCAGGCTGGGCGGGCGCCATGCCGCCCCCCGCCGTCGGTGTCGCCGCCGTCAGTGAAGTCATGTCCGGGTCCTCACCTGTGGCCCCCAAGAAAACCAATCGGCAGGCTGGTCGGCAGGAAACAATAACCCTTCGATGCCGCCGGGCATTCCCTGCGCCCCATCAGCCGCCGAACCTGTCAGAGCCCTCAACTGTCTGCCAACCCCCTGAGGGCCCGGTTAATCATGGGCCCATAATGTGTGTCATCTTGGTCCTTTGCCGCCGCTTTGGCCGAGTTCAGTCGCTGCTCGGCCTCTCTCGGCTCTCCGCGTAGCACATGCACGACCCCCAAATGATAGGCCGCGGGGACGTGATCCTGATCGGCGCGGTCACGCTCGATCTCGATGGCCCGCAGCAGCATGCCGGTGGCCTCTCCCAGCCTGCCATTCTTGGCCAGGGCCCATCCCAGGGTATCCAGAACTCCGGGATCGCCCGGAAACAGCCGGTTGGCCTGCTCGGCATAAGGCAGCGCCTCGGCGGGATTATCCAACTGTTCGACGAGGAGATAGGCCAGATTGTTCAGGGCCATGGGCTGCTTGGGGTCCAGCCGCAACGCCTCCTCGTAGGCCGCCTGAGCATCCGAGTAGCGCTCGATGAGTTCCAGGATCATCGCCCGAGCCAACACCCCGAATACCTTGTCCTCCGCCCGAACCGCCACTTCGCTGACCTTCTCGCAGATCTTGATGGCGTCTTCCTCCTGGCCGTTCACCCACAGCAGGTGGACCAACGCGCGGAGCTTATCGACGTTCTCCGCGGCTGGTTCAGCCCGCGACCTCACGTGGGACAACGCCACCTCGTTACCCAGCACGTCTCCCATCTCCCGGGCAATTTGGGCCCGGGTTGCAAAGTTGTCACCGGCCGCGGTCAGCGCCCGATCGAACGCCGCAAGGCATTCCTCCCTCTCGCCCGCCTGATCATAGGCCCAAGCCAGTGACGACAGGGCAAGGGGCAGGCCATCCAACAGGTCCACGGAAAGCTTCCGGGACGCGAAGCTGATAATGTCCTGCGGGCGCCCCCCCGCCTTATACGCCCCGAACAACGCCGGCACCGTCCTCCGCCCGTATTGGGCCAATTCCGCCGCCGCTTCGTAACCTTGGATCGCCATGCTCCAATCTTCCGAACTCTCGCCCAGTCTCCCGAGCAGCACCGGCCACCTCAACTCGCCGGGGAACCGGCCCTTGTACAGGTAGATCAGGGTTGCCGCGTCGACCCGGCGTGGAGGATCCACCCTTTGATAGACATTCACAAGGGCATCGGCCACCACCTGGTTGCCAGGGTTCTGCTCCAGGATCGACTGCAGTTCATCGATGGCCTCGTCGTCCTGGCCGACCTCGATCAAGGCGTCAGCCAGCGCAATGCGGTGCTGGTACCCGTAGCCGTCCGGCCCGAATATCTTCGCCTTCTTCAGGTCGTCGATGGCCAGCCGCCACCTCCCCATCAGGGTGTGCAGCCGTCCCCGCTGCCAGAGTGCCAGGGGGCTATCGGAGTGCTTCTCGAGGAAGGTATCAAAGGCCTTCTTGGATTTTTCGACTTCCCCTCCCATTCTGTGGTACGCACCTTCGAACATCATTCCTTGGGGATCATTGGGATACTTCTGCACGAACTCGTCGACTCTCTTTTTAGAATCTTCCATGTTGCCGCCAGTCAACAACAAGGCGATGATCTGTGACCGTATCATCTTCGCCGGCCCGGCACTCTCCTCGCCTGTCGCCTCCTCCGCGAGCGCCAGGGCGCGTCCGTAATAGTCCAGGGCGTCCTGGTCCTGACTGGTTCGGGCATAGAACTCCGCGGCTAGAACAAAGATCTGCATGGATGGATCAAGGCTGACCGCCCGCCGGAAATACTCGTCGGCCACCGCCAGCGCCTCATGACTCTCGCTAAGCTGTCCCAGGGTGACGGCCACCAAGGCCTTCTTGGCCTCATCCTTCTCCTCCTCGAGCAGCCTCTTTAACAGCGCCTCGGCCTCGGCCATCCGATTCACCTTGTCTCCCGCCAAGAAACCGGCAAACTCGCGCGCCCAATCCAGACGATAGCCCGATTTCTCCAGGGCCTCCTGGTACACGTCGCCGGCCTTCTGGTAGTCCTCCACTCCCGGCAGGGCGTACAGGCGAGCCAGTAGAATCAAGTTATCCGCGTCACCCGGGCTTTCAGTCCTGATCTTCTCGCGGGCAACGATTCCCCCCTGGGGATTCTCCCTCTCCTTCAATATCTGATAGCGCCGACTGACCTCCGGATCATCCGACAAGTAGCTGGCGGCCAATCTGAGATACCGTAACTCATTCTTCTCGTCGCCCTCGGTGCGGGCAATATCCGCCATTTTCCTGACCGCATAGCCGTTCGTCGGATCGATCTTCAATGCCTTGTTCTTGAGAATGCTCTTCGCCTCGGTCACTCGATCCAATTCCAGATAAGCCTCCGCCATGAAGGTCCAGGCCATGGAATAGTTCGGGTACACCTCGAGTCCCGCCCTGAACAACTCGATGGCTAGATCAAACTCCTTCTTCGCCAGGGCGAGTCGGCCCTCTGCTATCTTGCCCTCCGCGCCATCGAGATTCAGCTCCCGATGCCTCACTACGTACTTCTCCGCGCGATCCCAGTTCTTGGCCAGCAGGGACGCCCGCAACTGACGCTCCAAGACCTTGGCGTTGTCGGGCTGCAGTTTCTCCGCCTCATCCAAATACTGGTCTGCCTCCTCATTCCTGCCCCGGGAACGATAGAAGGTGCACAGAGATACGGCGCGGGCAAATGCGTCCTCCTCCTCCTTGAGAAACTCCTCTATGGCCTTGTCGGTGTCGTCCCCTTCTTCCATCAAGGCCCACTCCAGCCTTCGATACACACGATTGTCCGGATCTTTGGACAGTAGATCATCGATTAACTGTCGGGCCTTCGCTAATTGATTTGTTATCTGGTAGAACCGGGCCAGGGACTTGACCGCATCGTAATTCCCGGGCTCCCTCTCCATCACAGACTTGATTTTCTGCTCGGCCTCTTCCTGGCGCCCCTCTGACAACAGAATACCGGCTTGTTGAAGCTCCACCTCCGGATCACCTTGCCCCAAATGGGCGATTTCTTTCGAGGCCAACTCGAACTCGCCCAGTTGCTTGTGGGCCTCGGCGCGCAGTTTGACTGCCTCGGGGTCGCTGTCCAGGTCCTTGCGCACTTGCCCGCCCGCCTGTGGTTTCAAGAGCCGCAGGACCAACGCCGGCTGACCCAAACGCGAATAGACCTTGCCGAGCTTCGTGCGGATGCCGGGCTCCGATGGCTTGAGCACCAACGCGGTCTCCAAGGCTTCACGAGCTGCACCCCATTGGTGAAACCTGACGTACAGCTCTCCCAGCAATTCCTGCAAGCGAAAATGCATCTCCGCACGCGACAGCCGGTTGGCCGCCTCTGCCTCCCTGGTCGCCGCAACATAATCACCTCGGGCACTTAGAAGACTGGCGACCAAGAAGCGAACAGCGAGAACGTCCTCGTGAACTTCCTCCTTCATCTTCTCGATCCACCCCTCCGCGGAGGCCAGCATCTCTTTCCGCTTGGCGTCATCCGAATCGTCCGCTAGCTGCGACGCCCGTTTGATCTCGTACAGGAACAGTTCGGTCATGAAATAGAGGCGTGCCTGGTTGTTCTTGAAAGAACGAAAATGCTTATTATGCGGTATCTCCTCGAGGCCCCGCCGGTAGGCTCCCATCGCCTGATCGTCTCGGTCCCGCCGCTTGTAGATCCGCCCCAACAGCCGGTAAGTTCGCCCGTCCTGAGGATCGATTTCCAGGGCCGCAGCCGCCATCTCCTCCGCCCTGGCAAGGTCGATTTCCACCTGCCCGCCGACGTTCCCGGCATACAAGTTAGCCAGCAGAAGGTGACAATTCGCCTGCCGAGTCTCGGACTCCGCCAGCCCCTCCAACGCCGCAACCCCCTGCTCGACTGAACCATCGAGGATTAGATAGTAGGCCTGAAGTTGTCGTAGATCGGCGACTTTCCCTTCCGCATCGAGAGCCTCGCACTTCTCGATCGCCGAGGCCAAGGTCGAAGCAGACAGTTCCCTCCGCACCATCGCCTTCCGCTTCCGGCCCTCGATCTCATGCTGTCGTGAAGAAGCCCATAGCTGCGCCGCCGCGGAGGTCACCACGTCTACATTGGTGGGGTCGAGTTCCAGGGCCCGGCTCAAACTGGCCTCCCCTTTCGCCGCGTAGGTTGCATCCTCCTCGCGCAGACTCACGTAGGCCAAGCCGGCGGCATAGTGGGCTAGTGGGGACTGATCATCCACTTCCAGCAGGTTGTTCGCCCTCTCGAGAACCCTCATCCACTGCAGTCTACCTCTGCCCGCCGGCAGCAACCTGCCCAGCTCCAGGTTCAGTTCGGTCGCCAGTTGTAGTGCAGACTTCAGTTCGGAGTCTTTTACCAGGGCTTGTTCCAACAGGCTGCTGGCCCGAGCGCCGTCTCCCTCTTCCATTGCACACCTGGCGGCCATCACCAAGTATTCAGGATCACGGGCCGGGTCTTTCCGGTAGGCCCGAAGATAGGTTTGCCTGGCACGGTTATATTCACCCTCGGCCTCGAGCCCCGCAGCTCTTACTTTGTAGGACTTCGGATCCTGACCAGGCAGATTCAACAGCAACACGAAGCCGGCCACCGCCAGCAGCACCATGCCAAACAACGTCAAGACCCCGACCAGATTCTTGTTAAGTCTTCGCGCCATAATCCTATGCCTTCCTACGCATCCATCCAGATTCTCGGGTTTGCCCAAGCGGGCAACACTTCCAACCCCCACCTATCGAGCATCACGAAACGCCCCCCCCTGGTTACGCCGACAGACGCGGAACTACCTGTATTTGTTGGAGGCCCGCCGCGCTCCCATCCCTTCAACGGCCAGTGAGACCGCATCAACTCGGTCAGCGTGCTGTCGAGCAACTCTTGGGCGTACGCATCAACGATAGACAAGTTCCTATCGACAACACCCTCAAAAGAGATCTCCAGCTTTGAATAATACAAATGTGTGTCCCCCATATTAGCCATACGGAGGCGCGCCCCTTGCCGCCCGGGATAGAAATCATTGTTTACGCAAATAGAGTAATAGACATACGTCTTGGTTCCCACCTGCCGCGGGGGATAGAACGAAAGTCTGCGAATAGGCAGGACCCTGCCCAATCGGGCCATCTCCATGTCCAGCGTGTCGTCGCCACTGGGAGAAAAAGCCTGTTGCACTAGACACTCTTCGGAAACATGGGGCACTTGGTCTTGTTTGCCGGTGTAGTAAGTCACCGAGAGGATCACCTCGCCGGACCAGGCCTTGCTATCCTTGGGCAGGTCAAGCACCCAGTTTACATACTCCTCCGTGCCCAGCTCCGCTTCGATTTCGGCGGGAAACCGCTGAGACACTTTCAGGCGAAACGGCAGAGTACACTGCCGATCCAGGTCGCGCAGGGATTTCCGGATCGGCAGAGGCTTCTTTATCAACAGCAGCCAGCCGCGGTTCTTTGCTTCTTGGATGAAGCCGGCCCCGCTTGCCAGGACGAATACCGCCATGGCGAAATTGATCTTCCGGCGGGCCGGCTTTGAAATCACGATTCGCCTCCCGCCACCGAGGTCGCCCCCTCCTCTGCGTCGCCTGGAGCCTCGACAAATAGGTGATCCAGCACCCAGAGGATTCCCAGATAGATCAGAAAACCAAGGCCGAACATCAGGAAGCCGAGCATGGTGTGGGCCGTCCCCGTGGCCAGGTTCTCATAACCGTACATCTGACACGTCCCGCTGATGAGGACTCGCAGAATGTTGCAGAACAGCGCCACTGGCACTACCACAATGGCTATGGCGATCCTCTGCCAGGGGAGACGGGGTGCAAAATAGGCCATCGCCAAGCCAAGGGCCACGAAGGCCATCAGTGAACGCATACCACTACACGCACCCGCCACCGTAAACGCACCGGCGCGCCCGTCCTCCATGAAGTACGCGATATTGATGCCGCCGCACTCCACGTCAGCCCCGGGAAGGGCGTTCAGAACAACCGTGGCGATCTCCGCAGCACCTTTCTGCAATGGTTGAGTTATTAACTTATAGAGGCGATCCGGCGGTGGAATAGCGAGGACCAAGAAGCTAATCGGAAACAGGGTCAACCACAAGCATCTCCAACCCCGCAACAAGAGAACAACTCCAACGATCATCGAAATGATTGAAAGGGGTTGCGGATAGGCGAACTTAGTGTAAATACTCAGTGAATATGTGGCCACCGACACAATCATGACCATCAGGCCCCAAAGTGAGCCTTGATGATCATCTGTCAGAAGCTGCCGCCGCTTCGTGTTCACAATGTACAAACAGAACAAAGGGATCAAGAAGCCGTGCGACCAGTCGGGCTGTTGCCAGTACTTGTACAATCGATAGAGATGCCCCCAGTACATCCAAGCCATTAGTCCGACAAGAACGAGTACCTTGCTGGTCCCCACCGGCCCCAAGTAGTCCCACCAGCTCGGCTCCAGGGCCACCCCCTCGCTCCGGCGAACCCGCTTTCCGCCAGGCTCCATGCCGCCGACCTCCGGCCCAGTCCTCGCTCCTATGCGGCCTGTATCTCCGTTCACAGCACTATACCCACCTGAAGATCGCCGACAGCCACCCGGACCGTTGTCCCCCACGAAAGGCGCTACTAACCCATCACCAGGCCCAACAGACCATCAACCTCCCAGCGGAGAGGGCCCCTGGCCGCCGGCCGACGCCGACAGCTCCCTAGAAGGGAATCCCCTTCGCCTGGGCCTCTTGCCGGCGCCTGCTCTTGACCTGCTCGCGGGCAGCGAAGGTATCGCTGTCGGCAAAATTCCGGTCATACACAAAACCCATCCCGTATGTGAAGCGGAACGCGTTTCGAAGAACGGCAAAGAAAACCGCCGCCGGCGTCGTTCCCACATTGACAATGTCGTTGGGCTTCACATAGAAATCCGGGGCCTCTCCCGCGAAGATCGCATCCAGGTCCAGTTGGATGATCTGCTCCTCACTACTGCTCAGCCGACGGATCAGGTCGGCTCGCGCCGGCCAGGCCAAGGCCCCGAAACCTCCCGCCGAGGCAATCGCTTCCTTCACCGTCAGCCGCCGCCCGGTCAGGGCATAGGCCCCCGGCCGAGCGATGTTGCCCATCATGTAGAACTCGCCCACCACACCAGGCGGAACGTTGATCAGGTCGTTCGGCCGAATCACAATATTGTAGCGCGGATCCCCCTCCATCAAATCCTTGACCGAAATCTCGATGATCCTCATTGGGGGACCAAGCTCGTCGGGCATCTCCCATCCGCTCTCGGCCTTCTCCACCGGCGCTTCCCCGGTCTCATCCACGGCCGGCCAGGAGTCCGGCACCTCCGCCCCTGGGGCCGATCGAACGCCCGCCTCGGCGGCCGGCTGAGTTTCCAAATCCTTGATGACCCATTCACCGCGCTGCTCATCCCACTGCGGTTGCAGACGCGGATAGGTCTGCATACCCCCATAATCCACAGCACCGAGCCAGTCCGATGACGCATTTCCCGTCGTAGGACGGCTCGTGCCGGGCTCCTGATTCCGGGCAGCGGCAGCCCCCACCGAGTTGTCTGACAGTGTGTAGGGTACCTCGCCCCCACCATGCCTCCCGAAATCCGGCGCCGGCCCACGAAGCCCCACGCTATCGTCAAGCGCCTCGGTGGTCGCTCTCTGAAAGACATAGATCTTCTCTATGAACGCCGGTATACCGCCCGACGAAGCCAGTGCAGTCAGGAGTCTATAGTCCGGGCTGGGTAGCGGATACACTCCTGGCCGGGTCACGTTCCCGACAATAGAAAATTGTTTGAGTTGAGACTGCATGACGGAGACCTGCACGTCCGCATCTTCCAGGATCTCCGCCTCGCGCAGACGCTGTTTCAGTTCCAACTCCAGCCCGCGCGGCGATAGGCCGACCATCCGCACCGGACCAATCTGAGGAATCGTCTCGAAACCGGAATTGCCTACGCGAATCTGACGCTCGGTCCAAGCACCCGGGGTAACCAGCTCGAATATGGAGACAGTCAGGACGTCTCCGGAGCCGATCTTGGTCTCTTCATATTGCGGCACCAAGTCCTCGGCGGACGGCTCTTCCGCGTTCTGGATGCCTATCGGCTCTTCCAGAATCGTAAGGGTCTGCCGGATCTCGTTGCGGCGAGGCGTGGAAAAGCTCCCGACCTGAGTGGGATCAAGAAAGCCGTTCTTCACCCAGTGCGCGCTGCCACATCCCCCAATGGCCAACGGCAACATAAGCAAGATCGGCACGCCGCCGCGCCTCCTCGGACCGGCGGGGCGGCCGGCAGCCTGCCGCCGGCCGTCTCCACGCTCCGGCAGCCGCGTTGGGGGAGACAAGCCCGATCGTTTCCCGGGCCCGACCTTATCAAAGCCGAACCTGAAAAAACGACACCAACCCATGATGAGCGACGTATTCACCTGGACCTCGGAACCAACGCCCTGAGGGCCTCTCACAAGACAAGACCCCTCGAGAACCACGGGCCCACACGACCAACATTGAGTTGGAAGAAGTTCTCGTTCGCTTTTATCGACACGCTGCAGTACCCATAAAAAGCTTTCCAGCCGCTGTAGACAGCTTTCGCCACCATCTTCTCGGGACCTCCCTGAGCGCACAAGCAGTTGTTGAGCAGGCACTTTGGGCCGATAACTGTGAGTCGCAACCCCTGGCCTCGGCAGATTGCCTCCCGACCGCCCCCTTCAGGGTTGATATCCCCGCCATTCAAGATGACCCTCCTCTGGGCGTCTGCGCGGATCCTGCGCCACCCCCGCACGTTTCTACGCCCCCGGGCACGGTCAAGTTCAACCGCGCCGTATCTGCCGCCGATAGTTCCTACGACTCAAGAGTAGCCCGGTCAGCCCCTGCTCGGTCGGCCCTGAGCCGAATACCGACCGATCTCATCGCAGAGGACTTGACGATCATGAACGTCATTATTCTCGGGGCCGGTGGACACGGACGCGTGGTCCTCGACATCCTCCTCCAGGACAGAAAGTACAAACCGGTCGGGTTCCTCGACAACAACACCGACCTGCACGGTAGAAGGGTGGACGGCCTGCCCGTCCTCGGGGGGCTGGAGCGGCTCGAGGAACTGCGAGAATGCGACGTCCAGGGCCACATCGTTGCCATCGGTGACAACGGGGCCCGCCGCGCCCTGGCGAACCTCATCAGTACGGACCGCTTGGAGCTGATCAACGCGGTTCATCCCTCGGCCCAGCTTGCCGCAAACGTCTCGCTCGGCAAGGGGGTCACTATTGCAGCAGGTGCCCTGGTGTGCGCTCATTGCCAGATCGGTGACTGCGCCATTCTGAACACTGGTTGTATTGTCGATCACGAATCGATGATCGGAACCAGCGCCCATGTATGCCCGGGCGTGCGACTCGCCGGACACGTCACGGTAGAGTCCGGAGCCTTCGTCGGCATCGGCGCTACCGTGGTACAGAATATTCGCATTGGATTTGAAGCCGTCGTCGGGGCCGGTGCCGTCGTCATCCGTGACGTCGATCCGATGACCACTGTCGTCGGCGTTCCCGCCCGGGTGACCAAGGGCGCCCCCTCTCCAGCCCAGCTCACCTCCCTACTCAGCCCCGCACCCGATCTCCGGGACCCCATGCGCGCGCCCTCTCGGTGAGGACCTGACCCCCACCGTCGTTACAGATCCTCACCGGGGCGTCCGTCATTCCGAGGCCAGCCCGCCATTCTTCAGAGGGCCGGCCACCTCCCACAGAACCGGCTCTCGATTAGCGTCGGCCCAGAAGAATCGATAGGAATCGGATTTCAGCGGCCTTTGGAAGTGAAGTTCCAAGGCCAGGACCTCGCCGTCCTCTATCTCCACGATCCGAGCGGAGAACTCGCCGGCGTTGATTACCTCGCCCTCCGGTCTGGGCCGCTTGCGTTCGCTACCCAATAATCCGACGAAACTGGTGAAGAACGGTGGATCCCGCGTCTCCAGCCGCAGCGTGTGGCTGTCGACCACCTGCACCCGAGGTCGGGCGATGTCCGACAGAATCGAAACCCTCATGTCATCCGCCCCACGGACCCAACGCAGCCGGTCCTGAGCCAACAGGGTCTCGAAATTACGGGCGGTGTTCAGCAAGAACAAATGGTCATCCGCAGCGGGGTCGCGCCCGAATGCTTCAGTCATTATTCGCAAATGTCGGCGGGCCTCCCACTCCATGAACTGGATCAAGCCCGAAGCTGCCAAGGCCGTGCCAACCTGCACGACCACGAACAGCAAAAAGGGTATTGCCCGCAGACGAGACGCGCCCCGGCGAGCTGAAGAGGTCATCCACACCGCCCCCAAATAGGCGAAGCCGATGCTGGGCAACAGCATCACCCGATCATCGGGCGGCGTGCAGGCCAGGAGCGGGATGAACGGCAAGACCCACAGCGACATTGCCGCGACACCACGCTGGGAGCGATACCGAACCCAATACATCAGGGCCACGCCCGCCACAATCACCCCGCCCAGTACGGCGTAGGTGGGCAACCACCTCCCCAGATCCTGGTGGAACTGGAACAAGAAGGGGTTCACTGGAATGATCCAGGTGGACAGCAAGAGAATCGCCCGGCCGGGTAACGCGGCCAGATAGTCGCCCGGGGTGCCGAAGGGGTCCAACATCATCAGTGCATTGGAGCCATATTGGCCGGCCACGTAGAGCCGCAGCCAGAAGAGTCCGACCGCCGTGCAACTGCCCACCGAGATGACGGCCCTGCGCCAGGTTCCGGTAGCGCGGCTAGATAACAACCAGAAGCAGGCCGGCAAGACCGCCACCGGCAGGACCGCCTCCTTGGAAAGGAGGCCCAGCCCGTATAAGGCCACCCCCAGGGCCAGGCGCCACCACTGACCTTCGAGGACAAATCTCCCGATCAGCAGTACGGCGCCGCATGAGATCACCAACGCGATGAGATCGCATTGTTCCGAGATGAAGGTAACCGGAATCGCGTGGCAGGCCGCCACCGCAAACAGCAGCGCCCCCCACCGAGAGAGGCGTTCCTCTCCGCTGACCATGCGGAAGAGGCTCAGCACCAGTCGAACACCCAGCAGGTAAAGAGCTAAACCAACCAGCCGATATCCCACTGCCCGTTGGCCGAACAGCAGGTACTCCACGTATAGCACGCGCTCTGAAAGGGGACGGAAGTGCTGATAGCGCAACCCATCTCCCACCCACCAGGGGCACCAGCCGGCCTCTCGCTGGGCGCGATTCTCCGGGCCCCCTTTCAAGAAGCGATAGAGATCCAGAGTTTCACGTTCCCCCCGGTGATACTCGCCAGCCAGTCGCAGGCTGCGCAGGTCGTCGAGGACGAAGCCCCCGAGCAGCGACGGGCCGTATAAGACGACGACCACCAGCCCCAAGACCAGCCCCGGATGACTGGTCAGTTCATACCACGCAGCCACCCGGTTTCGACGATGCTGAGCAAGAGGCATTGATTGGTTCTAGACGTCCAGGTCCTTGACATGAATGGCATTTGTCTCGATGAACCCCCGACGCACTTCGACGTCGTTGCCCATCAAGATGGAAAAGATGCGATCCGCGGCCCGCCAATCCACCTCCAACTGCTCCCCGTCATCCTTCTCTTCCGAAATCACCACTTGCAAGAGCTGCCGCCGCTGGGGATCAAGGGTGGTCTCCCACAGCTCGTCCGGATTCATCTCCCCCAAACCCTTGAAGCGTTTGATCGTCACCCCCCGCTGACCAATACCTCGTAACTCTCCCGGAACCCTGGCCAGGCTCTCCACTTCGACGGGATCGCCCTCCTCCGGCAAAAGCACATACTTGGCGGGAGCCAACTCTCCGGTCACCAACTCCTGGCGCTTCTCGAAGTAGTCCGACAGCTCCAATCCGGCCTCACTCAGCCAATGCAGTGCCGCCTCCAACGCCCGGCACTCCGGTAGTTCGTATCTTACCAAGCGCACGGTCGCCTCGTCGCCGGACTTCGCCATCGGGAGCCCCATGCCCCCATCCGCGACCGCCAGCTCCCCAAAGCGCTCGCCGGCCTCACGCCGGAACTGATTGAACGCATCGTCATCCTCGAAGAAGTGCTCCTCCTCCCCCAGAACCGCTCGCACCGCGGGTAGCCTCACGTCCTCCCCCATACAGTACTTATTCATAAAGCCCCTGAAATCGATCCCCCGCCGGGTCATGACCCGCTCTGCATAGGCGATGTCGTCCAGCTTCTGCACCAGGACTCGAAGATCCTCGCCCGCTAGATCGCGTTGGCTCGAGGGATCGGGGCCATCCCCATTCGACTCCCGCACTACCAGGCGCGCCGCCCGCAAGCCCCACTCGGTCAGCTTCCCGTACAGAATGGTGTCGTTCAGGACAAACTCGGCGGTCTTCCCGCGCTTCAACAAGTACAACGGCGGCTGAGCGATATAGATGTAGCCCGCTTCGATCAGGGAGCGCATGTGGCGGAAGAAAAAGGTCAACAACAACGCGCGGATGTGGCTGCCGTCCACGTCCGCGTCAGTCATGATGATCACCTTTCCGTACCGACACTTGGACGATTCGAAATCATCAGACCCGGGCACGCCGCAGCCCAACGCTCCAATGACGATCTTGATCTCTTCGTGCGACAAGACCTTGTCCATCCGGGCCTTCTCCACGTTCAGGATCTTGCCCTTCAATGGCAAGATCGCTTGCACCAGAGAATCCCGCCCCTGCTTCGCAGATCCACCCGCCGAATCTCCCTCCACCAGGAATAACTCACATTCCTCCGCCACCCGGCTGCGGCAATCCCACAGCTTGCCGGGCAGGCTCCCGCTCGACAGGGCACTCTTGCGGGTCGCCTCCCGAGCCTTCCGGGCCGCCTCCCGGGCCGCCGCCGCCTGAACCCCCTTGGCCACCACCCGCCGGGCATCCCCGGGGTTCTCCTCCAACCAGTTGCCCAACTGCTCGTTGACCACCTGCTGAACGAACGACTCCACCGCGCTGTTCATCAGCCGGTCTTTGGTCTGGCCCTGGAAATCAGGCTCCCGCACCTGGACCGACACAATCGCCGTCAAACCCTCGCGCCAGTCCTCCCCCTTGATCTGTAGATTCCCCTTCATCACGTTCGACTTGCGGGCGTAGCTGTTCAGCGTTCGGGTCAGCCCCGTTTGAAACCCCGAAAGATGCGTGCCCCCATCACGATTCTTGATGTTGTTGGCGAAGGCCAGCAGATTCTCGTTGTAACTATCGTTGAACTGGAAGGCCAGCTTGCACGCCAAGCCCTGTTGGTCGTCGCGCCCGCTGAGTACCTGAACCTTGTGCAGCCCCTCCTTGCCTTCGTTCATGTACTCGATAAACGCCCTCAGACCGTCCCGGTACAAGAACTCCTCGCTCTTGTCGATCCGGTCATCGGCAAACTCGATGCGCAGCCCCTCGTTCAGATAGGCCAGCTCCCGCAGGCGGGCCACCAGCGTCTCGGTCCGGAAGTTCGTATCCGCAAAAATATCCGTATCCGGTTTGAACTCCACGCGCGTGCCGGTATGTGTGGTTTCCCCAATCAGCTCCAGCGACTTGGCGACCCTTCCGCGCTCGAAGCGCATGGCGTACACCTTGCCGTCGCGCTGAACCTCCACCACCATCCACTCGGACAAGAAATTCACCACGCTGACACCGACGCCGTGCAAGCCCCCGCTGATGGCATACGAATCCCGGTCGAACTTCCCCCCGGCGTGCAGCACGGTCATCACGATCTCGAGCGAACTCTTGCCGTCGAGCTGGGGATTCTCCGGAACCGACTTGGCCTCCACGGGGATCCCCCGGCCGTCATCCGTCACCGTGCAGCTTCCATCGGTGTTGATCTTGACCCGGATGTTGTGAGCAAACCCCTCCAGGGCCTCGTCTATCGCATTATCCACCACCTCCCAAACCAGGTGATGTAACCCGTGCATCAGCGTGTCGCCGATGTACATCGACGGCCGCTTGCGGACCGCGTCTACCCCCTCCAGGACCTGGATGCTCTCGGCATCGTAGGTGGTCGTACCGCCCGCGCGTCCACCCCCTACGCCCAACTGCGAGTCGGACCGGGAACCACTGGAGTTTGCCGGTGTGTTGCTCATGGTTGACTGCTTCGTCTTCCTCCACCTACTGATCCGGCCCGTCAGGACTGCGTCACCGGCGAACCGATGCGATAGTCTATTCTGTTCACCACGGCTGCCCCGAGTTGCTCGTTCAGCGAGGTGCGTAACCGTTCACCAAGTTGGCGACCAAAGAAGTACTTCGTCGCCGCGCTGTCCACGATGACGATCAGCCGGCCACGGGCGAACGCCTCGATCCTCGATCTCCTTCCGTAGCCGGCCGGTACCGCGGCCCGCCAGGCCTCAATCAGCTCCCCCAACTTTCGCGACCTCCTCGAGGGCCCTCTGGCCAATACCTCCGCCGCCAACTCGCCCAATCTCGCGGTGGGCCTTCTCCTGCGGAGATTATAGCGCCTCCAAAACACCTGTCGCAGCGGGACCGGCGCCCCGACCATGCCGTGCTCCTCCATGATGGCCTGACGACACGGCCTCTCCATGCGGTTTCCTCTGGCAGCCTGCTCAGTCAGCAATCGCGAAATTCACTCTTACGAAAGGTTCACCGGCATGACCACATACTTGAAGTCTGGCCCGCTCTTGAGCACCCCTGGTTTGGATGGCTCCTTCAGCTCCATAGTCGTCGTTTCCCCGCACACTTTCAGGGCATCAGCCACGAATTCGGGATTGAAGCCGATCTGCAACTCGTCCCCCTGATAGTCCACCTTCATCTCTACCGTGGCTTCCCCTTGCTCCGGAGTGCGGCTCGACAGAACCAAGATATCTTTACCAAGGCGAAGTCGAATCCCCTTGGATTCTGCATCCGCCAAGAGCGCCGCACGCCTCACCGCACTGAGCAAGTTTGCCGTCGGCACGGTAAAGCTCTTGTCGAGGTCCGCGGGAATCACGTCCTCGTACTTCGGAAAATGTCCCTCAACCAACACACTGCTGATCGTCGCCCGTTCTGACCGCATCACTACTTGGCTCGAAGAAAGCCGGATCTCCATCACGGCATCCGCGTCCAAATGCAACCGCCCCAGTAAGGCCAGCGCCTTGCTGGGGATGATCGAGCGCATGTCTTCTCCGGACGACTCTTCCAGTTCCGCCGAGGACATGGCCAATCGTCGTCCATCGGTGGCTACGAGCTGCAGCCGTTTTCCCTTGGTCTCCCACAGCACCCCGTTGATCGCATAACGAGTGTTCTCTCGGGCGGCGGCGAACAACGTCCTTTCGACTGCCTCGCGCAACGCCCCCACCTTGATGGTGAAATCCGGCTTGCCTTCCATGTCCGGAACAGGCGGAAACTCACGCACGTTCTGACCGACGATTTGGAAATGACTGTCCGCCCCTCGAATGTGCAGAAGATCCTCGCTCATCTCGAAGGCCATGGTTTCATCGGATGATTCACGAATAATAGGTCCCAGGCGGTCACCCGGAACGAGCGTATCGCCTGGTTCGCTAATCTCCACCTCTCGGACCCGGTATCGCAGGCCGACCTCCTGATCGTAAGCGGTCAGGGTGAGGCAGTCTTTTTCTGCGGTAATACGAATGCACTGCAGGATCGGCTTTGGTGTGCGGCTCAGTGTAACGCTTGACGTTGCGGATAAGCCCTCCTGCAGAGCCACACGATCACAAACGTACTTCATTGCTCTTTCCTACTGTAGTAATGACCTAAATGTCATAGTAGTAAACCGTCTAGGCTGTGACATACGAGCGCTGTCGGCGCCGGCGTGCATAAGCGACCCTAAAATCGAATCTTACATGCTCAGCCGCCAAGCGTCCATCTTGAGAACCTGTGACAACCCCTGTTCGTTGGGGGTCCTGACTCCCGGTCCTCAACAAGCCTTGCCCCACATTTGCGGCCGGCATGAAGAACTCGCCGCCCCGTGCCAG
>CAZFMS010000022.1:0-24273 GCA_964520125.1 uncultured Planctomycetaceae bacterium | reverse complement strand
GTGGTGCGCGCCGCGGAAAATGGTACGGCGCGCCGAGAAAATGGGACGGGATTGGGGCGCAGGGAATGACCGCCCAGCCTGGGGCGGCCCGTTTGAAGCCCGTTTGAATGCCGCTTCTTACCCCGTTCGAACCTCCTTCGAGCCGCCGACGTGCCCAGGCCGATAACTTAGGACTCGCTAGGTCGCGGTGAGGCCGACGACACCCGCCGCGGGGGGTGACCCGTCGATCATGACCTCCACGCCAGTTACGGCGATCACCTTCTTGTCGCCCTCGAACGCGTTTTTCACCGCCCATACCTCGATGCGCCAAGGGCCTTCATACGCGAAGCTGACTTCCTGCCTGTACTCCGCCCGCGGGGGCGTGTGGTTGACGGGCGGCCTGGACTCCGGTGCCGGTGCCTGGCCGGCCAGAGGGTAGAGCCAGATCACGAAATTGTCGGTCACCGCCAGCTCATTGAGTTCTTGGTACCTCCAGCTCACGACGGCCTGACCGCCGGCGAGGGGCGTCACGCGGAGGTTGATGATCGGCGTTGGGGCCTGCAACGGATGGGTTTCCGCGTCGGTCATGAACGTGAAAGCGCTGCCGGATGCGGCATGACCAGACCGGTTGAACCCCACGATGCTGGCGTAGTAGGTCGCGTTCGGTTGGAGTTCCAGCCCCGCCTCTGACAGCGTGACCTGGCCCACCCCGGCGCCGACCCGCAGGGCCGGGAGATCGGTGCCGACCACGGACAAGGACCCACGCTTCACGAAGATGTCGTAGCCGCGAAGCCTCCCCGGATTGAAGGCCACCCGGAGCACCGCGGCCTGGCTGGGCGTATGCCCGTATCGCCCGCGGCCGTACTTTGCTGTTCCGTACAGGGCCATTAGTCAAGCACCAATCAGCACGATCTGTGGGGGGTACTGCGCGGAGTCGCGTGCCGGAGCGCCGAATGGATCGAGGTTGCTCATGACGTCGTATGCGGTCGCTCGGTACACGTGCCAGACAGAGTCGTAGCCGGTCGCCCCTTGCTTCATTGTGACCGCAAAACAGGTATCAATGGCGGCCCTGCCCCAATTGATGGACGTGTCGGCGATCAACGCAAGCCAGTACCTGCCGGGGGGGAGCGAGAGGTTGGGGGTGATCGGCCGCTCGTAAAAATCCTGAGTGTCCGGCTGAAACTCGCCCGCGTCATAGATCAGGCTGCCAGGATTGCCGTTGTCGTCATCATAGATGCCATAGCAGGCCTTGGGGGTCCCCCCCACACTGTTGCCCACATAGGCTGCGATCGAACCGTACACCCCTGGACGCGGCAGTATGCAGGGTACGGCCCGTAACACGTTTGCCCCAACATAACCCGCCGAGGCGCGGTATTGGTTGAAGAGCCCCGTCGTGGGCTCGCCGGATTCCGGGGGTGACCACTGCGTGGCCCGTGACAAAAGTTCCACGTATCTGCGCAGATCGTTCATGTCCGCAGCCAGGACGTCGTCCTGCCCATCGGTGACGCTGCCGAGTTCGTCGATCTGCGTTGGTAGGGTGGGCATCGATTGTCCTCTTATGGTTCAGGCAGTTCTTGCCGGACCTCGACGGCAAGCAGCCACAGGAAGTCCGCCGGGCGAGCCCCGTCAGGCAGCAAACGCACAAGCACTTCCAGCTCCTGATCTGTGTCGAGGTTGTCCCGCGCATCGCCGGCTGCGATCGCCGTCTCGGCGTGCACCAATTCGCCCGCCGCCGGGAAACTCCCCGTGATCTGTGACTCCACGCCGTTCCACGCCGCGGCGTCGCCGTCGTCACCCGGCTGCCGGGCTGCACACTGCAACCGGATGTCGTAGCTGCTGCCGGTGTCGGGCGTGAAGAACGACAGCAGGACCGTGAGCGGCGCTGCCGAGGCGAGGGACTCCAGGATGCGCCCGCACCGCACGACGATCGCGACTTCGCCACTGGCATCCAGCGGCATCTTGATCGCCGGCCGGTCCTGGGTCGTGTACGCCGGCACCGCCCCTACCGCCCCGACACCGGACGTCATCATGGCTTCTGGAAGCACAGTCAATTGCCAGAGAGGTACGGGCATCGGCCACCTGTTAGCTGAAGGTCAACGTCACACTGGACACCTTGCCGCCCACGGCGCACATCAGATAGATCGTGTTCGCCCCTATATGGGTGACGTCGATTTCCAGCTTCCCCGTGCTGTCGGTAAAGGCCACGGCCTTTTTGTGCTCGGTGAGCTGCTGCCACTCGGCCCCGTTGGTGTAGCTGACCGTCACCGACAGGGCCGTCTCGCCGACGCCCACGTCGCTGTCGTCGATGTTCCAGTGCACCAGGAATGTCCCCGAGAGGTTGTTGCCCTGGGCATCCTTGACCTGCAGCGTGCAGGTGATGGTGTTGGCCGTCTCTGAGCCGGCGGCCAGTGAGGCGGTGAGGATCTCGTCGGCCACTGCATCGGCCAGCTTGGCGGCGTCTATTTCGCTGTTGTTGATCTGGGCGGCCTTGACGGCGTTGTTGGCGATGGCAAAGGCCCCGGCCCCGGTCGCGGTCAGGTCGCCGGTCACCGTCACCCACGCGGACTGGGGAGTTGCGTTGGACATGAAGACCTGGCCGGCCGTGCCCTGCTGGATCATCGCCGCGGTCACCGCGTCGTCGGCGATCTCAGCACCGGTGATCGCCCCGCTGCCGATCGTCATCACGCCGCTGCTGTCCAGCGTGGCGTCACCGCTAAGTGCTACCGGGGTAGGGATGTTCGAGCCGTTGCCCACGAAGACGCTGGCACTGGCCAGCCCCGCCCAGGTCGGCGCCGTCGCCCCTCCCGAGGCCATGAACTGGCCGGTGGTGCCGGCCGCAGAGAACGAGACCTGCGACGAGCTGCTCTGATAGGCCAAGCCGCCGTCGCTGCCGGCGACCAAGCCCATGCCGTCAACCTGGTCCACGTTCAGGTTGGAGACCAGGGTAGTGCTGGCGATCGAAAGCGGCGCCGTACCGGTGGACAGCGTGCTGGTGATCTGGCCGGTGGCGGACATCGCGGTGAATGCCCCGGTTGACGCCGACGATCCGCCGAGAGCCACGCCGTCGATGGTGCCACCGTCGATGTCGACAGTGGTGAAGCTGACCGTTCCGCTGGCGATGGACAGTGCCCCGTCCAGGCTGAGTGTGCCTGCCGAATTAGTGAAGGTCCGTTTGTTGGCCCCATAGCCGATGCTGAACGCATCGGAGCTTGTGCCCTTGAGGGCCATGACTTGGGCCTGGCTGAGTGCCGGCCAGGCCAGCAGGACAAGGATCAGGATCACGGCGGCTTTCGGTTTCATCAGGCTTGCTCCAAGAGAATGTCGACCTCGCCGACAGTCGAACCGTCAGGGGTCAGGATCGCTTCTACCGCCGTCTGGGCGGCATACTTGTACAGGCGGGGGATCAGGTACGGGCCTATGGTCGTCAGGTCGATCTCGGTCGTCTCGCCGAAACGGTCGTCATCCCCGCTGTCGCCGATCTTCAGGGTCGGGGCGGTTCCGTCGAAGGCGGTGGTCACCAGCACGCGGGCACTCCCGACCAGCGCGTTGACGGGCACGGTCGCAATCGCAATCGTGCCGCTGTCCTGATAGGTGAGGGTCTTCCGCAAGGCGAACAGAGGGGCGCCGCTGGGCATGACGGCCTGCGATCCCGCCAGTGGCGTGAGGTGCTGCGGCAACCAGTGGCCGCTGGCTGGCATGGAGATCGTCGCCAGCTTCACATGCGGTATGGTCGGCCAAGCAGCACCGAACCCGGCCGAGACCGTAGGGGCGGCCGACAGGTCCAGCCAGATCTTGTTCTCCCCGGTGGCCAGGTCGCCCAGTGCGGTCTCGCCAGCATAGGTGCAGGACAGGCCGCGGCACTCCACCACGCCCGCTTGAACCGAGAACTGAGCTTCGGTGTCCGTAGAGTCCTTGTATGCGTAGGGTTGCAGCACGTTGCCGAATCGCTGAGCGATGGCGCCCATCAGATTGATCATGGACCGGTAGTGATTGCCGGAGGTCTGGTCTGCCTTGCCCGGCATCACGAGCCCATACAGCAAGTCGGTGCGCCCCCCATAAAACGGATCGGTGCTCCACGTCCCCCCTAGATCCTCGTGTTGCCCGCGATCTAGTTCAGCCATGATCAACCCTCAAGGGATCGCCAGCAGGTCCGGCGACTGTTCCCAGGAAATATCCAATGTCCCCGCCGGTTGGCTGTAGCTGTCGAGCTTGGCGTAGCCCGCCGGCCGGGGCAGCGCTTCGACGGCCATCGTCATCTCCACGTCCGGCAACACTCGCTCATTGCCCAGCGAGTCCAGGATGCGGATTCCCACTTCATGAAGCCCGTCACGCAGGAGGAAATCGAATAGCCAGGACCAGTAACCGCCGCCGATGGCGAAGGCCCCGACACCGAACGGGCCGGTTCCAAAACCCATCAACGGAGAGAAGGCCGCCCCGGGCTCGGCGAATCCGCCCTGGCCGAACCCACCGCCGAACAGGTGGGGATGCCCCTCCGCCCAGACGGGCTGCGGCCCGGCCAGCGGCGCGGTGTAGTCCACGGTGTCTTCGCCGCCGGGCAGGCCGTCGCCGTTGCCGGCCCGCGTGCCGTTGAAGTAGACGCGAACCTGGCTGCCAGGCTCCACCTCGGGGAGCCGGGGGAAGAGGACGGTCGGCGTGCGCGTCCGGACAATCACGTCAACGGCCATGCGGGATCTCCAGGCTTGTGCAGTTCACCACAGTTCATCCCCGGACACTCCGAGGCCGCCGCCATCCAGGCCTGTATTGACGAGAGGTTCCCCGGCGTGAACGGCCACGACGGCGTGCAGCCGGCAAACTGGTGATCGTGTATAGGGCAGAGGCGGCATTCATCCTTGAGTTCCTCCAACAGCGGGCAATCGCCCTGCGGCGTAAGAACCAGCTCGAGGTCTTGGCCACGCCGCCGCACGGGGGGGCGTGTGCCGGCCAACTCTTCAATTCGATCAAGCTCGCCTTCGGTCACCCTCACGTTGCCGTGGGGGTTGCCCGCACAACAATTGCCGCATTTGGTGCAGGTGAATCTGAGCCCGCTGGCCTGCCACGGCGGGACACTTCCGCCCGAGCGCCCGAACGCGGCCCGGTCATCCGGGGAACCTGCACTGTCACCGCCACGCCCTTCGGCGACGGGAGAGTCGTCACCTGCGTCGCCGGGGCTGGGAACTTCGGCCACCGGGCCAGCGGACAGTCCTCGCCCGCCAGCAGTGCTTTCGCTGACACTAGGCATTTACACTCCTTGCAGAACGTCTTGGCCCCCAACCGATCGCAACTCATGCACGCCTTCAGACGTGTATCCACGATCGCTTGGGCCGGTCGATCCAGACCCAGCGTTGCCTCGGCCAAGCCCGCAGCTCCATGGCCCACGAACTGGATCGCGTCCTTGATCTCTTGGCATCCCCAACACCCCACGGGTCACACCTCAATCAGCATCGGAACTGTCGTCGAAAATATCAGGTTCGCCCAACCATCTTGCGTGCCGGCCGGGCTGCCGTTCTCGTCCAGCAACGTCCGCTGTATCTCATGCAGCAGACCCGTTTCGGGGTACTGCGGAGTCAACATCACCGGATGCAGCGACGGCGGCAGCGGGGCAACCGCCAATGGCGCAACGGGTACATACCACATGCTGTGAGCCCCTGTGTCTCGAAGACAGGGCGTCGGACCGTTCCCGTACTGGGCGTCACCGCACGCCTCCTGCACGTTCGGTTGGGGGCAGATGATGTCCCCCAGCGCATCAGTCATTCCCAGGCACTCGGCGAAACAGTCGTTGCAATGCGAAGTCTTGGGCTGGAAGGTGAGCCCAAAACCGCTGTCGTGGCTGGCCACCCAATCTCTGAATGGCGTATGCCCCAAGTCCCCGTTGATCTTGGCCTTGACCTTTCCGGTGTGCCAGCAATTCCAGCGGGTCCAGCAGCCGCCGGCGTCAGGTGGGGCACCCCGCAGACACTCCGACCAGCTCCACATGTATTGGTGGACCAGCCAGGCCCGCATGAACCCGACGTATTCAACCCACCAACCCCGCCGCTCCGGGTCCGCATCCCAAACGTATCTGCTCGTAGCGGTCTTCCCTTCGTGATGGTGGATGAAGTTCTCGCACATGTACAGCGGCCACCAGGGGTACTGAATGATGTCGTGAAACTGCCCGGCGCAGCCGTTGAAGGAATACCACTTGAGCATGGCCAACTTCGGCTCCAGGCTGGCCTGCCCCACGATCGCCCGCAGTCCTGGCGGCACTGTGGGGTTCTGCGTCGGCAACGTCACGTACCGCCACGGGTCTTGCCGCTCGTAGCAGGGGACCTCATAGGTGAAGATGTCGTTGAAGGCGAATTCGTTCTCCGCCCCCGGGGGGTAGGGTATTGTCCCCGGATAACCGGGCGCCCAGGCCTCGACCGGCGGCACGCCCGCCAACGTAAAGTAGCGATACTGCTTGGCCTCAAACATGTCGGCGATGTTGTCCGCCTCCCAGAACCGATCGCCGTCCAGATTCGCGAAGTATTGGTAAGGGTCAACAATCGGCGGGCCCAGGAAGGTCCCGTTGTCGCGGTGGGGTATGAGCCCGATGGATCCTACCCGCCAATCCCCTCTTTCGATTTTGCCGCCCATGCACCCTTCGATCGCCGCGAACTCCGGGTCGCAGACGCGGGTTTTTTTGTAGAACAGAGGCGTGAGCTGTGGCGGGCCGCCGCTGAAACTCTTCAGGGCGAAGCGTCCGACCTGCGAAGGACCCTCGGGGGCCAGGATCACGGAACCCTGTCCACAATGCGACAACGAAGTGATGTGCGGCGAACGGCGGATGGGGGCCGGGTCGCCGTCCGGCCAAGGATCCGGGCGGATGCCCGACATTCGGGCGACGGGAAAAGCGTTATAAGGCCATAGCGGCTCACAGGATATGTCGCCGCGGACAATGACGTCCGGGGGCACGGGCGGCTCAATCGTCCGGGCCGAAGAGCCAAAGGCCACAAGAAGCAGGATCGCAGTCATTACCAGCAGGCCGTTCATACGCTCCTCTACGGTGCCAAGCACGGGTCCGATGGAAACGCCGGATCGCAGCTCTGCCCGTAGAACGACAGGCACTCCGCGTCGGGCATGTTCAGGTGTCCCGGGACCACTCGGAGATGGGCCAATACGTAATGCGTAATCTCCGGGTTGTCCGGCGGGGGCTCGACGGGGACTAGCAGGACCAAACCGCCAATCACGATGAGCGGGTTGACGCCCGCGTAAAGGCCGGTGATCTCAGTCCCCGCCTCATACGAAAAGGGCAACCCCATGAATATCTTGGCCGTCAGCGTCGTGTTGCCCTCGGCGTCGCGGGCACAGCCGGTGACGACGGCCAACACCGCCAGGCCAAGAGAGAAGCACTCATAGACTGGTTTCGGTGGATCATCGCCGTTGAGCCCGACGTAGAAGGCGAGGGACTCCTTGCCGACCGCGACCGTTCGGCCCCAAGCGCCTTGCCCCTCGGGCACGAAGTAGTCGGCGACATCCTCGGTGTCCAAGTCCCAGATGCCGTCCGGGCTCCTGGCCAGCCGGCGGGCCCGAAACAGATCGTCTCCCAAGTCCTCCACTACCCGCAGGGGCACCAAGTCCGAATGGCTGGTCAGCGCCGGGGTCATGTGGGACCCGTCCAGCAGGCTCTGCACCTGTCGCTCCAAACCCTCGATCGTGCGGGCCTGGGTGCTGACCAGCCTCTCGAGGTCCCGCCCGTGGTCCCAGAGCCTTTCGATGTGCCCGGCTACTTCGGCTGGCAGACTCATCAGGCCCCCCTCCGCAGCATCTGCGACCGATCCCGGTGCAGGTCAAGTCGCGCCGAGATCCCGCCGGCGAACTCCACTCGGATGCCCATCAAGGGTGCTGCGAGCGATTCAAAACCAGTGCTGCCATGCGACTCGGTGGTCACGTTGATTCGCCTGTTCAGGAACCACAGGTCCGCGGGCAAGTCGTCGTTCAGGGGGATCGCCCCCGACGTCACCGGCTCGGACAAAGCTGCATGCGCGTCGCGCACGTAGTCTTCGATGTTGACCCCCGCGGGAACGGTGATGATCTTCTCCGCCCCGCAGGTGGTCGGGGCCAGGCCGTAGGCCCGGCCGGAATATCCCTGAGCGGGAAACCGAGCGCTGTTGATAATGATCGGGGCGCTGGCCGTGGCCGACTCCGAGAAGTGCAGCCGGACCGGAGCGGGCTTGCCCCGGCCGGGCTCCAGCGGACTGAAGCGCCCGGTCCCGTGGCTTAGGCCCTTGATCGCCGGGAGATTCAGGGTCACCGTCTGGGCGGCCAGGTCTTTGGATGCGATCTCAAATCGCTGGAAGACGGCATTGACCTCGTCGGGAAGGATCTCGACCAGGGCGACCATCGGCGTATCCTCCTGGATCAGGTTGGCGAATGCGGCAAAGCTGAACCGCCGATAGACCTGGGACAACTCCGTGGGAGCACCGTCACCGTCCACCGCGTAGGCATGCTGCACCCGCCATTGGTCCTGCAAGTCCGGATCCCAGGCGGGAACCAGGTCGCGGATGGTGGTCAGGGTCGTGTCCGCGGATGCCGAGGTTTGTCCCTCCAGCGTCCGCACAGCGCCGTACCGGCCATCGATCGACTGCTGGATGTTCAGGGTGGGCACCCGCGTCTGATCGATGACCAGATCATGGGTTGGCGAACTGAAGACATTGACGAACGTATAGCGCGAAGCGCCGCCCAGCACGGCCGGCGGGTTGACCAGCAGGTTCACGCCGGGCGCCGCGGCGGCGATCTGGCGAAAGCCGCCGTCGACCGTCTCGGCAGACAGGCTCACCGGAAGCGTCTGGATACCGCCCGCCCCGGCTTGGTACTCGATCGTGGGGTCCATGCCGTAGGCTGCCAACGTGTCACCCACGTACTCCAAGTAGGCAGCCACGACGTCTTGGAGCGGCCCGGTGTCCAGCCGGATCGAAGCGTTGTCCTCGGCCGCCATCGCCGGCGGGAAACCCAGCGCCCGACGCAGGTCGTAGGCGGTGTACTCGATCGCCGAATGTTGGCGAACCGAAGCCACCGGCCGGGGCAGGTCCAAGAGCCCGCTGAACACGACCACGTCATCGCGCACCAGCTCGACCAGCGAATCGGCGGCATAGGGTGACGGCCGCCAGTCGACACCCCAGCGAAAGACCAGCTTGGCCGGATCGTCATAGGTCCTCTCCAAACTGATCAGCGAGACCTCGGACTGCGACGATTGCCCACCGGCCTCCGGCGAGGCCAGGACGCGAACGCCGTTGATGAACAGTTGAAAGATAGCCATGATCACCAGCATCACGAGTAGTCGGGGGCGGTCTCCCCGACAAAGAAGAGCGGCCAGGACGGGACGAACCGGCCGCCGTAACCGTCGCGCAGGTTCGGCACGCTCGCTTGCTCCAGCCACCAGTCCTCGCAACGCATGAGCACGTTCGAGTCCTGGCGGAGTTCCATGTTGCCCTGTTTGCCCTGCCAGCTTCGGATGTCGGCGATGGCCCGATCGAGATCGACCGGGGTAGCGCGGGTGAGGGAGATGAAGACCTGTCGGGCGTGGAGCATATTGCGACTGTCCGCGCTGATTCCCGCAGTCTGCTGGAACAACCCGACGCGCCGGACCGGCGGGGTCAACAGCTGGTCCGCACCCTGCACCTTGATGAAGTGGTCGCCGAACTGCAGGTTGGCAAAATACAACAGATCCGCCACGCATGAGCACCTTTCTCAACGGGCCGTCACCTAATCCTGGTCAAACGCCCCTCGGCGCCGCTCAATTCCGCCAGCGCCACTTTCACCCAGGACACGAGCGTCCGTGTGTTGAGCTTCCCGGCTTCGGCCGCTTCCTTCATCTCGGCGGCGGCCTCCACCACCTTGTCTACCAGGCGGGTGATCTGGTCCTTCACCGCAGCCATGGGCTCCGTCGCCTGGGCCGACTTCCACTCCTCCACGTTCTGGTTGATGTCCCGCCGCAAGCGGCCTTGCTTCATTTCCTCGTCGCCGGTCAGCTCGCCGCGCAGCATGCGGGCCCGGTCTCGCAATCCTCCGGTGCGTTCCTTACTCAGCCGAGCACGGATCTCTCGCTCTAACCGTTGGCGATCCTCGGCGGTGACGTCGAAGCCCTCCCGTCGCTTTTGCCGGGCCAGCTCGCCGGCCTGCCGCCGGGCCTGCCGGCCAACAACGCCCTCTTCTCTTCTGATCTGCCGCTCGAGCAAGTTGATCCGTTGGCGGCGCATGGTGATGCCGCGCTGACTCAAGGCCAGGGCCGAATCGTCGGCCTCCGGGATGACCGCCTTGCGGGTCACCTTTGGCGGCGGGAAGTCCTCGCCGAACAGGTGCAGTCGCCCGCGCAGACGGCTCCTTCCTCCCAGGATGCCGCCCCCCAGCAGTTTGTCCGCCCACTCCCCGGCGCGATCAAAGATGCTCTTACGATCGCCGACCTGCCCGACACTCACTGCCTGAAGCGCTCCCAACAGGGAAGCCGGCATGACGAAGTGAGAGACGCCCTCTGAACGATCAGGGCGCGGGTCGAGTCGCCCGCCGAAGATTGCTTTAAGTGCCTCCCAGGGCGAGATCCCCGCCCCGGGATAGAATCGCTCTTCGACGGCGCCGCGGAGCTTGGCCGGCAGATTGAGCATGTCCGTGAGCGTTCCCTTGAGAGCCGGCAGGAAGTCCGTCTTGAGCCAGCTCAACCCTCTCACGATGGCGGGCGGAATCTGATCGACCGCCCAACCCCACATCTTCTTCAACCCCACCCAGGCCGACTTGAAGAGCTCCGGCAGGGCCGAAAACCCCTTCAATATCCCGCCGAGGATGCCCCGTCCCAGCAGTTCGCCAAGATCGAGAACGCCGCCGCTCAAGATGCCGAGCAGTCCGCCACTCTTGCCGCCGGTGAGCAGTTCCATGAACCCGCCGCCCCGCTGGAAGTGCTCGGTCATTCCGCCGACCACATCGCGGACCGCCTCCAGGGCATTCTTCAATGCCTTGCTCCGCCCGACCGCCGCAAAGAGGGTGTCCACCGTGTTGCCGATCTCGTTCTTGATCCCCTGGAAAGTGAAGATCGTCTCCTTGCCGGTTACGCCGATGCGCCCAAGCTGTCCCCCCATCTCGGCGATCGCCTGGCGGATGGTCTCCGCCTTCTGAGCCGCCGGCCCCAGGCTGTCCCACGGGGCCGCACCCTTGATAGAACTGTAGGCCCGCTTCACCCCCTCGATGCCGTCGACCAGGATGCCGAAGTCGTCGAGGAACAAGGTCGAACCACGCGATAGACCGGTGATCACCTTCTCGATCGCCCCTGAGGCACTGATGCCGGTGGTGATAGCCTTCTTGGATACAAAGTCCATCGCCACCGCAATCTGTTCAAACGAGAGGCCGGAAGCCATCGCCCGATTGGCGACCTGCATGCCCTTGGCCAGCCTGATCGTGCCGCTTGCGGCATCCACCAGCCGCCGGGCCAGGGCATGGGCCTGCCGGCCGGACTTGCCGGTCAGCGACTCGAAGCTCTTGCGGATCACCTCCAGCCCCGTGCCTCGTTCGATCAAGTGGTCAATACCCCGCACGATGGGCGCCAGGCCGACATTGATGTCTCGGGCCAGGGCCAGCCCTTTGCGGCCGATCCGCAAGGGGATCATGATCGGCTTGGATACGGCCCGGGCGAACGAGACAAACCGGCGGGCCGCGGCGCGTATGGCGCCGCCCGTTCGGTCCTTGGCCCCGATGTTGATCGAGAAGCTTAGGTTGCTTCCTGCGAGAGTGGACACTGCGTTCTCTGTCCTACAAAGACGGTCTTGTCCCTGGTCAACGCGGCCTCATTCAGGGCCTGCTCCATCACCGCCGGCATCCCCCACAAGTCTACCTCGGGCATCCTCAGCCCGAGCCCGCGGTAGGTGTCTCGCCAGTCGCAGAGGTCGAGGAGGAGCCGCCATCCGGCTCGCTCCGCCCCGGCAAAAAAGCCGGCAGGCACTCCTCCAGCTCCTTGTCGAAACCCGAATCGCCGATGATCGCGGTGAACAGCGTGCGCACGTCGTCGGGCAGACAGATTCCGTTCATCGCCATCTGCACGAACACCGTGCGGAGGGACACTTTGACCGGGACCCTCCCCATGATCTCGTCCAGCGGGGCGGTGCCTCGATCGTCGTTCTCATCGCGTTCGAAGGGGATGTCCCTGCCGCTCGCATCCTGGACCCCGGACCAGCCGATGATGTTCCGCCACAGAATGGCTACGGCGCCACTCAAACCGAATTGGGTCATACCCCGCCCCCGGGCGGCGCCGGACTCCACCGAGACTATTGCCGCGGTGAAGCACTCGTGTACCGCCAGCGCCTGCTGGCCGGTGAGCCACTTGTGCCGTAGCTCGAACGACTGTCCACCATCTCCAACAATGAGCGGATCAGGTTGCTTGCTGTCGAATCGCCAGGTCATGTCCGTTTGTCTCCTATCAGCTAAGGCCCAATTGGCTGGCCCCGATGCCCGCACCGAAGGCCCATATAATCGCCGGGTTCGTGCCATCATGCCCCGGGCTCAGGGTGATTTCCTCGGTAAGCGTTCCGCCTTCTTTGCCGAGGTTGCGTTTCCCGGCCTGTGCCTTGTTGATCGTGGCGGTTACATCTTCGGTGGCCGTCCCTGTTTTGAGAATGAACTCCGCGTCATGCTCGGTTGACTGGCGAACCAGGTCGCCCCAGGCCTGGGCCAGGAATTGGGCCACGACGACGACCTCGAACCGGGCAAGGCCTTCCTCGATCCAAAGCCGCATGTTGTTTTCGTCGGGAGCACCCTCGTCGAGGTCGTTGGTGACGCGGAGGCGACAGGAGAGAACCTTCGAAGCTGCCACGCTGTTGATCTCGAAAGTGCTATGTCTGAGTTGGAACTTGCGACCTGTCCCCTGGGTCCCCGCCGAGACCCCGGTGGTGCTTGCGGTCTTCATGCACCCGAAGGACATCGTTGCCGCCAGCACGGCGCTGGCGTCGGGGGAGCCTGATCGCGAGAACTCCAAGCCCAGTTCCGAATTCACGCTCCCCAGATAGTGAGCGTCTCCCACGCCGGCTTGGCTGTGGGCGATCGTCAGGCTGGGGAGGTTGCCGCTGCCGTCGCGCTTGGACATCAGGATGATGTCGCGAATGGTGTTGATGTTCACTTCCGGAGCGAGCTGCACGCTGGCTGTGACCCCCACCGGTACCTGATCGGTTACATAGGGCCAGCCGGACGAGGAGAGAATCTCGCCGAGGTGGTTGGTGATCTCCGGGACCAGCCCGTCACCCACGAACGGCTGGTGCAGCGGCAGCGTGCCGGCCGCAGTTCCCCTGGTGGTTTCCTTGCCCAGAAGAACGATGTCTTTCATTTGCTGGGGCATCGCGAGCCTCCTTGCTCTTGGACTCCGTCAGCGGTTGGCTGTTGGCCGCCCGCGTGTGTCTAACCGGCGTCGCGAGTCTTGTGCTCGAGCTGCTTACGCCGGGCCTCCACCTTTTCAACATCACTCGCCTGGAAGACCGCGAAATCCGGAAGGGCCGTCAGCGTGACCGCCTTGTCCAGGGGGACACTGTAGATGTGCCCCAGGGTGACCTTGCCGATTCCGGCCCGGACACCCTCCGGGACTCCGGCGATCTTCTGCACAATAATTACGCCGTCGGGGATAGGGATACTCTTGCCGGTACAGGTCAACGTCAACCCGCCTCGGGCGGGGGCCGGGTTCTTCCCGTTGCTCGTCTTCGCATCCGCTGCCATTCGATGTACTCCTCTTACGCCATGAGGGCGTCAAACGAGACGTCCGTGTGGACCACGACCATGCAGACCATGCTCCACGTGTCTGGATCGTTGATCGGTATCAGCTCTCGGTCGTTGCGCGTAGCCTTGATCGACAGAATGGTCAGTGGGGAGGGTTCCCCTAGCTCCGCTGGTGAATCCACCTGCCGATTCATATAGAGAAAGGCCAGGCTGCGGAGGATCTGCCATTCGAACCACTCCATCGCTTCGAGATCCAGCCCCTTCTTGCGGACCTCGAAAGAAAACAAGCGGTCGACCCGGGCAGAACTACTGCTCTCGTCGAAGTTACTTTCGCCATCCTCGCTGTTCATCTGCAGCCGAGGGCTCACCTTCCTCTTCTTGCGCAGGTCGCCGCGGGCATCTACCGGCCGGTCGAAGATCTGGATATGACCCGACCCACCGGCGGCATCCACGATCGCCGCGTTGCCGGTGATGGCCGTGGCCACCAACAGTCGCAGGTCGGTCAACGGATTGGACCAGTCTCGGGCCACGTCAGTTACTCTCCGCAATCGATCGGGCCAAAGCCCGCCGGTAGGCCTTGGCGATCACCGACAGGGCGAACATGTGCTCGGCACTGTCGAACAACAGGTAGGGCCGACCCTTGATCCGCACCTGGCGAACCAGGGCGAACATGACTGCCCCGGACTTCGGGTCGACCAAGGCCGGGCCTTTCCAGCGACGGCGGCCGATCACGATGTTGGCCGCCCTGACGAACTTGATCTCGTTCGGCGACAGGTCCCGCGGCCACACCCCCCGCACTCGCAGAGTCCGGCTGACGGGGATGGCCAGGTATTTGCGCGGCGGTTTGGGCCGAATGGCCCCGCCCGGCAGGCTCGCGGTACCCAATTGTTGGACGGCGGCATAGACCAGGGGAGAGCCGACCCGCACCGATCGGGCGCTGACCTGCACCGCCAGGGTCTTGCTGAGCATGCCGCGCGATTGGCCCCAATCGCTCCGCCGCCCCCGCAAGCGGCGCTGAGCCGAGCGACGCACGTGCAGGCCGATCTGGCCGAGTGGCCGGCGCAGATCCCCGCCGACCCGGTCCAACCGGATGAGGGCCTCTACAATCGGCTTCACGTCGGCGTCTACTATCATGGCCAACGACATGCATCAGCTGCCTCCGCCGTAAATGCTGGTGTTGAACCTGCGGTCATCGCCGCCCCGCTTGGCCGTGATCTTGGCCGTACCGGTCGGGGGCGAGGCCGGATCGCCGGGCAGGGGGATCTTGCCGGCGGCCACCTGGCGAAGCCACGCCATCGTCTCGTCGTAGCCACGCTTGGTGTCTTCGGGCTCATTCTCTTCGCTCGCCAGTTGGTCCAGGTAGGCAATATGGGCGGCCAGGTTGAGAGTGTGGGTCAGCAGGATGTTCGCCAACGCCGCATCGCCCGACGTGTTCACCGGGATCTCATACCGCCCGCCGATGTACGAATGGATCGTCCCCTCGGCCCGGTCCAGAATCGCCTGCCCGACCGCGTCATCCCCATCGGTCTGACCCACCCGGTCGGTCAGGACTTCGTAGGCCGCCGGGTTGTTCGGATCGCCCGACGAACCTAAAAGGTCCTTCAGCTGCTGCAATGTCGCGTAGTCGCTCATGCGTCCGTCCGGCTATCCCTTGGGCTTGTCCTTGGGCTTGTCCTTGGGCTTGTCGCTCTTCCCGCCGTTGGGGGGAGCGTCGTCGGCCGGCAGGCAGATCAACTGCGGATCGGCCACGAGAATCTCCCCGATCGTCACACGGGGTCTCTTCGAGCCTTTGGGCTTCGGCGGAGAAGAGAACTCCTCGTTCAGTTTCCCGTCAGCGACGACCGTCCATTCCTTGCCAAAGAGCAATCCGCATCGGCGGAAATCCTTGCCAGTGGCGGTTCTGATTTTCAGTGTCATGTATGTTCTCCCGTGTCTCCCCGAATGAGAGACTCATGCTCTGTTGCAAACCTCAACATCCTCTACGGCAAGTTGCCGTCCGGACGACCGCGATTACACGAAGGTGGTCAGGATGGCCTTCTGCCAGAGGCCGTAACCCACGGCATACCGGGCATCGAGGAGATGCTTGATGAACTTGTTCTGCTTGGTGTCCACCAGCTCGGTCTCGATGTTTTGCCGGTTCTGGAAGATGAACGGCCGCTCCGGTTCGTCCACCTTGAGGATGGCGAACTTGGTGGTCCAGCTCAGCCGGGCGCTGACCAGGACGCGGCCCCGCCCCGCCATGATGTTGGTGTCCGTGCCCATCACGATCTTGGCCGCCGTGCCCATGACCTTCGAGGCCACGTCCATGAACTGGATGGGCACAAACGCCACGATGCCGGCCATGTCATCCAGCCCCTGGAACTGATTCCAGGGCTGACCCTGGTCGTCCAAGAATCCGGCCAACTTCTTAAGCGCCTGCCACAGGGCCGCCTCGAACTCCGCTTCGGTCGGGGCGCCCGTGTCCGTCGCGTCGTAGGTCAGGTCGTTGGACTGCGTGCCGCTGGCGCCCTCCGAGTGATCGGTGTCGAAGTAATACTGGCCGTCGTAGCACAGGCCCGTTTCCCCGCCCTCGATCAGATCGACCAGCAACTTGTCGGGGTGCTGGGCAAAGCGGGTGGCCGCCCCGGCGATCTTGGTTTGGAGCGACAAGCTCTGGGCGTCCCGTGCTTCGTTGCGGTCGATCAGGAGGGTCATCTCCCAATCCCGGTTGAGCAGCGTAAACGCATAATCCCTCAAGGCTTGCGACTGCCGCTCGCCAGACCACTCCCGCACCATCGGTAGTTGCCCGAGCCAGGCGTATTTCTCGCTGGCCCCGTCGCTGTTGAAGATGGAACAGAGAATCCGCCAGAGGGTGGCGGCCTCGCGGAACTTCGGCATGAAGCTGGCGTTGACGCCGCGTTCCGTAATCACCGTATTCTTCGTGACTCCCATTGTTTTTCTCCTGTGGCCTGAATGGCCGAATCTCCTGGCAATCTAGGTCTAGGCCACGCGGCCCGTCGATCAGACCGCTAGTGCCTTGATGTCGACAAAGGCGCTCGTGCCCGACACGAACTCGGTGATGCGCCCGACATACGCGTTGTTGGTGGCGGTGAGTGTGAGCACGTTGTCCGAGGTGGCATACGCCTTGGCCCCGACATCCGCCTGGGTGAGCGTTTCACCGGGGAAACTCAAAACGAACTCGCCCTCGATGTGGACTTCGACAGTCTTGTCTCCGGCAGCCCCGCTGGAGTTGTCGGCCTCCCCATAGGCGACGCCCACCGATTCCTCGGTAGTGGTCGCATTCGTCGCCGGGACCTTGGCGTAGCCTGCCCCGGCCCCGGCCTCCCGCCGGAGACTGGTCACGCCGCCCTGGTAGAGGTGGGTGGATGCCGCTACCTTGAACGCCCGGAGGCGCCCCGTGCCGCGGCTGGTTAAGCGGTTGTTCGCTGAAAGTGCCATAGTTTGACCTCCATGTCCTGGCCCCCGTCATCCCTGCAACGGGGGAAATAACCTGTTGTCGTCAAGCCGCGATCGTGTACGTCGAGGCCTCTTACTCAGTCAACTCGTCAGGCGGCGACCGTGTGCGTCGCGACCTCCGCGTCAGTCAAGAGCCCCTCGCTGTGCTCCGAGAGCGTCTGATTGACGTACTCCTTCTCCGAGCACGGCAGGCTCGCCTTGTTCTCCCGGTACTCAGCTTTGCCCTGGGCAATGAGCGAACCGCGGCCTTCGCCGCCGGCCCCACCGGCCGCCCCTTCGGTATGAGCCGTGATCCGACCATCCTTCGGGAAGGTCCCTTCGGGAACGAGCGTCAGGTCCTTCTCCGCCTGCTCGGGATCGGCGACGTATTTGTCCTGCCACTGCTTTTCCGAGTGGGTGGAGATCCGCCCCTGGTCCCGACCCTTCTTGAGGAAGGCTTCGCTGCGGATCTCCCGGATGTCCTTCTGGGCCGCCTGGAGCTGTGACGCCACCTCGCTGTGGCTCTCCATCGACACGAACTTGGCCGGGTCCGGCTCGCCGGGTCCGGGGGCCCTCAATGAGTTGACCGCGGCGACGATCTCCTCATCTTTGGCCTTCACATCCACACCCGCGGCATTGCAGAACGTCGCCCGCAATTCGCCGGCCGCCTTGGCCGTAGCGACCTTTCCCTTGATCGCCGCAAGCACGACGGCCTGGTCGCTATTGGTCTCCGTTTCGGCCACCTCCCGCAGTTGCACGAGAAACTCTTCCATCTTCATGAGAATTTCCTCTTCCGTGGCGGTGGTCTCCAGATTCAGGAACCATCGCGACTGGTCAAACTTGGGGTCCATATTTATTACCTCTTGTTCTCTGCTCACGATGGGGGCCATGTCCGGCATCCCCGGTTTGTTGGTCAGACCCACCGAATGAAGTGCTTTCGGGCGAGGGGAACTTCCCACATGCACAAAGGCGCCCGAGGGATACCGATACTCCTTCGACCGGATCATCGAAGCCCCGCGCTCCGTCCATTCAACATTGCTGGCGAAGATCCCCTCCCCTGGAACCACCTCCAAACCCTTGATCCACCCCACCGCCCGCCGGGAACCATCCGGGGCGGGCGGAACCCGCAGCACCGTTTGATGGTCCAGGTCGATCGGGATATCCGCGCCGTGCGCCTCGAACCGCTCCACGATCGCCGCCGCCGAAGTCTCGTCGATGATGGTAAGCCGATTCGATTCTATTTCTCCCCAGGGCGCAATCAGAAACCTCTCCGGCGGCTCTACCGGAAGGGCCACGCGGTGGGCCACGATCACGATCGTCGTCGACTGCCTGGGTGCCGTGCTCATTCCGCAATCTCCCAACCATGCCCCTCGCCGAACGCCCGAAACGCCGCCCTCAACTCCTCCGGGAAGGACGCCAAGTCCAACGGCTCGAGATCCGCATACGCCCGAACATCCCACTTGAAGCCGCCCCGCGTCGCCCGCGAGGCAACCAACGCCTCGTTCTCCCACCGATCCGACGACGCCACGTCCACCCCGGGCAGTTCATCTTCGAAGACGTCCTCCCGCTCGCAATCACACATAAAGTGCAGCGGAGGGGACCGGTCGGTATCGTTGATCGAATAGACCTGCCCGACTTCCCGCAGGCAGATCGGACAAGAGTCCCCCCGACCCACGAACCGCCAGGCCGGCACCCCGAACTCCACCGCCTGGCGGTGCTGACCCGCGCTAAAGGCCATCACCGAGTTCTGGAAATGAACCAGGTCGGCATGCCAGGGATTGGCCCCCGACCAGCCCTCGGCCTCGGCCATCTCCGGAATCCGCAACCGGAAGTCTCGGGTGGTCTGCCCCGTCTCGATCGCCTCGGTCAACTCGCGGTGGATCATCGACAAGAGCCGCATGTCCCAGACCCCCGCCACCCGCCAGGCCCGCGATCTAGCCTGGGCGTCCAGGTCCAGGAACGTCTCCGGAGCCAAGCCCAACCGCTCTCTAAATGCCTCGATCGCTTCCAGGAACGGCAGGTCGTCGAAGTCGATCGACTCGGCATGAGCCACGATCGCAGTGCCGCGGTCGGAGTTGGTCCGCCGGCTTCTCGATTCAATCCGAACCCGGGCCTGGTCCATCCCCGCCAGTTGCGAAGCCAGCAGCAACTGGCGATTCAGTTCGACCATCTCTTCAATCGGCAGACGATCGACCAACTCCGGCAACCGCTCAATCGCGGCCGGCAGCGCGGCCGCCTCGGCCACCATCTCCCCCGCCGCCCCCAGCACGTTCTCGGTATGAGCCCGCGAGGCCAGAACCGCCGCGAATATCCACGGCACAATCTTCGTAACCGCCGACGCCCGCCGACCCACAATGGTCTCCAACGCTCGATGCGCCGTAATGTCGCTCTCGCCGCACAACCGCGAACCCGCGATCCTCTCCGCATTGGGGATCGGCTGTGAGAACATGCCCCCGCCTAATGCCCCTCCGGGTACTGGGGCATCCATCTTTGTATCCTTGGGCACTTGAATACCGAACGTGTTGACCACCCAACCAATCGTCGGCTTGACCCCTGTCGCAGTCAGCACGTTGCCCAGCCAGGTCGACGTGGCGACCAGGTCCGTCGTATCCTCCAGCGCCCGACGGAAGCAAGGGGTCCAGGCGCCCGGGCCGAACTCATAGCGAACCATCGGACCCAGCAACTGATCCAGCATCGCGCTCTCGAGCAGAACGTCCTCCTGCAACCGATCACGCTTCACCTCTTGGTGCTCCCGACCCAACGCCTGCGAGCCCTTCTCCCCTTGCTCGACCGTCAGCGTCGCCCCCAGCCACAGCTTGCTCTTCTGCGCATCCGCGAACGCCATTAGCGACTGATGCGGCCAGCGGCCCGACATCGCCGCATGGTGCATCTTGAACTCCGTCCCCTTACGGATGATCCCCACCCCGTTGGCCCCCATGTCCTCCAGGATCCCCAGGATCTCCTCCTTCTCGTCCTCCGTCGCGTCCTCCAAATACTCGCCAATCAGAATCGGCAGACCAAAACGCTCCAGCCCCGCACCCCACCAACGCATCCCCCACCGCGTGTACATGTGCCACATCAGGGCCATCAGCATCAATCCGGAAACGAACGGGTTGTTCTTCCGCATGTACCGGTGCATGACGATGAACTTCCCCTCCGCCTGTTCATCGAGCGGAACCCCCTGGGCGTCATCCGGCGTCACGATCAGGATGCGCCCCGGAACTTGTGGGTCCTGCTTGATCTGCGACGGCAACAAGGGATGTATCTCGATCGGCCCATATCCCCCGTCCGCGTGATCGCCCCACTCCACCTCCGCAATCTGCAACCCCCGGTCGACCGACTGCTGCATGTGATCCAGCAGCCTGTGGAAGCCCTTGATCCTGCGGATCCCGGCCTTGCAAAATTCCGCCGTCTTTTCGGCCTGTGCCTGCTCATCCTTCGGAATCTGACTGGGCTCGGCCGCGGTCAGGATCTCCCAGGGCAAACCGGTCAGGGCCAACCGGCGCGAGTCGCTCACCGAGAACAAATGCCCGTCATGCTCGACCATCTCGTCAAACAGGGCGTTGAACTCTGCCAGATCGCCATAGGCCGCCGTCCGCAGCATCCGCACCGCCTGCTCCGGGGTGACATCGTTGATGGCAAACGGCTGGCGCTCTCGCGTGCCGGGGATCGCCAACCGGCCGGGCCTCGGTGCCCGACGCCGGCGCCGGCGCGTAGCACTCCTCGACAACGCCCGATCGCTAAAGGATGAAACACCCACCGTCATGCAAACGCCTTCACTCGCGTCTTGGTTCCCAGCTTCCCGAACTTCGTCCGCCTCTTGCCCGCCTGCCCCTGGAATCCGGCGACGGGCTCATTGCCGGCGTGTACCGCCAACGCCAACGACCAGAACCGGTCGGCATGCCCGGTCTCCGTTCGCTCCCCCTCGAACCGCACCTGCCCCGTCGCCGTCACCCCTTTACGCACGCTGTGCAAGTCGTCGCGCAGCACCTGATCGTTCCGCGTCACCCGCACCGCCCGATCCTCAAAGGCCTGTTTGATGTCGACCGCCAATACCTGCTTGCTCGGGTTCGTGAAATCGATGCCCTCCACCCGGTGGGCACCGAAGGCCTTCGCCGTGTACTCGTACAACCCCAGCCCGATACCCGTCTTGTCGATGCAGCACCGCCGCCACTTGATCGCCCGCAGCACCACCGCCAGGATCTGCTCCTGTTCCGGCAACGACTTGTTCTGAATCTCCAACCGCAGCCGCTGCCAGCCGACATCCCCCACGCTCTCCAAGACCGTGATAACCGTCAGGTCCCTCTTACGCCCCACGTCGACCCCCACGTCGCACACCCCGCCGGCGTAACCGGTCAAGGGCTCATTCGCCTGCGGGCAGGCGTCGTCCTCGCAGGCCTCGATCAGCTTGAACGTGAGCCACGCCGAGTAGTCCGTGCTCGGCTGGCACATGTACTCCTGCAGAAAAGCATCCGTGCTCCGCGACTTGGATTTGCAACTAGCCAGGAACGCCTTGCGGGTCATGTTGGCGCCCGTGACGGCGTTGATCTTCTCGACGATCCCCTCGGCGATCGCATCCTCGATGGTGACCCGGTGATAGCTGAAGACCGGCGTGATGCCCATCTCGATGGCCTTGGCCTGGACCTCCCCGTAGCCCGGGAAGCCAACCCGCCCGCGATACTCGGTGATGCCGAAACCCGCCAGGATCTTCTTGCAGTCCTTGATCAGCCGATCGTAAAAGGTCCCTTCACCGGCCGGTGTCGAGAACACCCGCAACGACCCGCCCCACTGCGTCACCGGCGAGGCCGCATCCCACATCCCCTCCGGATCGTCATGGAAGTCAAACTCGTCCAGGCAGACGTCCCCGCCCTTCGACCGGAAGCGGCGCGGGTTGCTCGACATCGCCGTGATCTTCGCCCCGTTCGGACAGCGAATCCGAAACGTAGTGTACGGCTGTCCCGTGTCGGGGTCGGCGACCTTCTCGGTAACCACGTCGGCGATCTGGTCGAAGATCTTCTCGGCCCAGAACCGGCAGTACTCGATGAACTCCAAAGCCGCCGATTCGTCGGCACTGCTGAACCAGTAGTCCGCCTTTCGTGAGTTGGTCTCGCGGAACCGCCGCGACACCGCGTCATACGCCTCACACCAGGTCCATCCCGTCCGCCGCGACTTGTCCCCGATCTTGAGCGGGGATTCATCGTTGATCCAGCGAAGCTGATAAGGCAGGAAGAAACCCGCCGATGCCGCCTCGGCCGCGGGCCCCGCCGGGTTGTCTGTGGACGATGCTGTCATTGCTCCCCTCGCATGATCCGGTCGATCATGTCGTGGACCTCTTGCCGACCCAGCTTCTTGCCCCCCTCCGTCCGTTCGTCGACGTCCCGTCGAAGGTCCTTCGACAGCTGTTCGATCTTGATCTGATGCAACTCCTCCGCCCGCGTTTCGGCCGCTTCCTCGATCTCCACCCGCAGCATGTCGTTCGCCGCTCGGACCACCGCCATGATGCCCGGCAAGTGCTTGGCGTCCTTCGCATCCAGCCGTTCCTCGGCCAGGGACAGCGCCTTGTCCAGCAGCCGAGCACGCGGCGACGATCGCGATGATGACGGCGAATCGGGATCCTCGGCCGCCCGGTCGCGAACCCGAGCAACGTACCGCCGGAACGTGTCCGACTTGATCCCCCGCTCCACCAGGTTGAACCGGCGAAAGATGCGGATGGCCGAGTGCCGGCCATTCGAGAGAATCCACTCGTCGACCGACCGACGCAGCACCTCGGGCAGTCCGTCCATCGCTTCCGGCCGGCCGGTCCTGGACATTCATTGCCCCCTCCGCTTCAAGGCCTCGTAGTCGTCATGGGCCGCCTTGAGTTCCTCACGCTTGTCGACCAGGTCCATAGCCAACGACATCACCAGGTCCTCCTCGGCCGACAACATCGCCTCCGCGTCCTTGCCCATGAACGGATGCAACTGGCCAACCAACTTCTTGGCGACGTCGTTGCACGCCGCCACCGCCCGCTTCCGTTTCTCCAGTTCGTCGGCCAACAGCGTTGCATAACTCATCGCGCCAGCACTCCTATACCCTTGACCAACAGTCCCGCCGCGAACGCCGCCAACGTAAGAGCGCCGGCGATCTTGGCGACCTTCCACTGGATGCAATTAACCGCCGCCAGGACCGCCGAGTTCTCTTCGCGATTCTGTCTCTTGTGGCCCTCGAAGTCCTCCTTGGGCACGTAGTCCACCCGGATGTCCTCGATCTTGCCGGCGTGCTCCCGACGCGCCGCGAACAGAGCGTTGACCGCCTCCTTGTTGGTGGACAGGTGGGCCTCCAGCCTCGCGGTCAGCGTGTTGATCGCCCCCTCCAGACTCGCCTGGCCGGCCAACAGTTCAGCAAGTCGCTCGGTGTCGCTCATCCGAATCCAAGCCTCCTCTGCCCACCGGGCTCTACGGTTTCTTCCGCGACCCAGGACCGCACCATTCGGTTCACCACCGCCATCCGCCGGGCGTTACCCACCAGCCGCGACCGCAGTTGCCGGGCGTAGCGCGTCAACTCGTCGATGCTCTCGGCGATGTAGATGCCGCACGGATGCCGACAGCTCGAAAGCACCGGCTCGTTACGCTGGTTCAACCTCAGCGTGGCCAGTTGCAGCGTCCGGGTGTCAATGCCCACCAGGCGGGCCACCTCGGGCTGCGGCCGAGCCCGGCCGGCCCCGTAGGCGCCCATCGTTTTCAATGCCGCCAGCACCTTGTCAGCCACCTCGTCGTCGCCCTTGTTCTGGTTATTTGCCGCCATGATCAGAAAACCGTGCCAGTTCCCGTTGCCCGACAGTCTTGACCACCGCCCCGGCCTGCCGTCCGTTCGCCGTCGGCTTGTAGTCGCTATCGATCAGCCCGCGGGCAAACAACGACTTCACCGCTTCATCGCCGGCCCGGGGCTTGAGGCAGGTGCCGTCACACGCCGCCACCAGATAGGCCACTTCCATCGCGCTGATGTCCAAGCTCACGTCGCCTTCCTCAGCTTCCGCAGCCTCAGGTTGCGTTCTCCCGATGGCCCCTTGCCGAACTCCGCCTCGAAGCCCTGCTCGCCGCAACGAGCAACGATCCGCTCGCGATCCGCGTCACCCAGCGTGCTCAGGTAGCCGCCGTAGAACGAGTCACCCTTGACCACCGC
>CAZFMS010000021.1:0-24287 GCA_964520125.1 uncultured Planctomycetaceae bacterium | reverse complement strand
GCCGATGTTGCGGCGGCTGATGGAGCTGCGGGGGCATCTGATCGACTATGCGCAGATAGTGGATGACCAGGTGCGGCGGTTGGTTTTCTTCGGCCGGTTCGCCGGTCTGGCCGGCATGATCGATACGCTGTGGACGTTGGGCCGGCGGCTGAAGCACGAAGGGGTGGAAAGCCCCTTTGCGCAGGTGCGGCCGTCCCATGAGTACAAGAACCTGGCCGAGGTCCGACGGGAGATCAGCGCGGTTGGTCAGAGCATTCGCCGGGACGGCCTTCCGGAGGCGATCCGGCCGCTGATTTGTGGTTTTGCTGGATACGGCCAAGTTTCGCAGGGGGCCCAGGAGATCTTCGACCTGCTGCCGGTCGAGGAGGTCGCCCCGGCGGAGCTGGGGTCGGTGGAGCCGGCGGCGCGGCATTGCTACAAGGTCGTCTTCCGCGAGGAGCACCTGGTGCAGCGGGTGGACGATTCGTCGCCGTTCGAGTTGCAGGAGTATTACGACCAGCCCCAGCGGTATCGGGCGGCGTTTTTCCCGCATGTGCAGCACCTGACCGTGCTGGTGACCGGCATCTATTGGGAGCCGAAGTACCCGCGGCTTATCACCCGGGCCCAGTTTCGGGAGTTGTATTCCGGGCCGCTGCGTCCGCGTCTGCGGGTGATCGGGGACATCACCTGCGATGTGGATGGCTCGGTGGCCTGTACGGTCCGGGCGACGGAGCCTGGTAATCCGGTGTATGTATATGATACCGCGACGGGTGAGGCGCAGGATGGGGTGGCCGGCAACGGCCCGGTGGTGTTGGCGGTGGATTTGCTCCCCTGCGAGTTGCCGGTTGACGCCTCGATCGCGTTCAGTGAGGCACTGAGCCCATTTGTTCCCGGGTTGGCGGCGGCGGATTTCTCGACCAGTCCAGCCCAGAGCGGTCTACCGCCGGAGTTGGCCCGGGCGTTGATCGTCTATCGCGGAGAGTTGACAGAGCCTTACCGATACCTCGAGGAACACGTCAAGAAGTAGGGCATTTCGATCGTCGTCGGCCGGTGGTGGCATCCCGCGTGCATGTGGAAGAAGACCGTATAGAGTTGTCAGATTGCCCAGTGGTTTGCAAGTGCAGTAGATGACAGGAGATTGTGCGATGAAGAAGGTTCTCGTTCTTGGTGCCGGCCTGGTGTCACGTCCATTGGTTCACTACCTGCTCGACCAGCCTGATTTCCAGTTGACGGTAGCCAGTAGGACGGTCAGCAAGGCCGAGGCCCTGGTGGCCGGACGTGAGCGGGGCCAGGCGTTGCCTCTGTTGGCCGAGGAAACCGACAAGCTGGAGCGGCTGATCGGCGAACATGACCTGGCGATCAGCCTGCTGCCGGCGCCGCAGCATCCGGTGGTGGCGGAGTTGTGCATCAAGCACGGCAAGCAGATGGTGACCACTTCTTATGTAAGCCCGAAGATGAAGGAGCTGGACGGGGCGGCCCGTAGCGCCGGGGTGACCATCCTCAACGAGATCGGCGTGGACCCGGGCCTCGATCACATGTCGGCCATGCGGATCATCGACGACGTGCGGGACCGCGGCGGGCGGATCGTGAGCTTCAAGTCCTACTGCGGGGGGCTGCCGGCCCCGGAGGCCAACGACAACCCCTTCGGGTACAAGTTCTCCTGGAGCCCGCGGGGGGTGTGCACGGCGGGCAAGAACCCGGGGCGGTATCGGGAAAACGGCCGGCAGGTGGAGGTGCCGGGGCCGGAGCTGTTCGGCCACACGCACATGGTGAACGTGGAAGGGATGGGCGAGCTGGAGGCCTATCCGAACCGGGACTCGCTGGGCTACATCGACGTGTACGGCCTGGAAGGGGTGGAGACGATGTTCCGCGGGACCTTCCGCTATCCGGGCTGGTGCGAAACGCTGAAGAAGATCGTGGACTTGGGCCTGCTGGAGGAGACGCCGACTACTTATCCGGGCGGCATGACCTTTGCCCAGTTTACGGCCGGCCTCTTGAAGACCGGCGGCACCGGCAACCTTCGGGCGGACCTGGCGTCCCAGTTTGGCTTGGAGGCGGGGTCGGCGGTGCTGGACCGCTTCGAGTGGCTGGGGCTCTTGAGCGACGACCCGCTGCCGATTACCGACCAGGAGACCACGCCGCTGGATATACTCTCGGCGCGGCTGTTGGAGAAGATGCCCTATCGTCCGGGCGAGCGAGACATGATCGTGCTGTGCCATTATTTCATTGCCAAGTTTCCCTCCGGCGCCGGGGAGGAGATCACCTCGACCCTGATCGACTACGGCCAGCCGAACGGGGATTCGTCTATGGCCCGAACGGTGAGCCTGCCCGCGGCGGTCGGGGCCAGGATGATCCTGACCGGAGCCATTAACAAGCCGGGGGTGCATATTCCGGTCTCGAAGGACATCTACAACCCCGTGCTCGATGAGTTGGCGGAGATGGGCATCAAGTGCGTCGAGCGGACCAAGGCGCTGGGCAGCGGGACGTAGGAGGCTGTCTCGGAGTCTGCCAAGACCGCGACAGGCTGCGTATCCGCGGGCCGAGTTGAATCCTCCACCCGTTCCGGGCGGCTCTGATCGTCCGCTGATGCGGGAGCCGCACTGGGGGGAGAAGGGCCTTTACTCGGACGGGCCCCCGGGGCCGGGTCGGGGTACTCGGAAGGTGGCGACGACGGCTCGGTGGTCGGAGCCGCCGCCGGGTAGGACCTGGTAGCCGGTGACGGATATTTCGCCGCGCAGGAAGATGTGATCGATGACAAAGGGCAGGCCGTAGGTCGGCCTGGTGGCCAGGTGGCGTCCGCCGGCCGCCGAGCGGGAGTCGGTCCAGCCGCGGTGCATGACCCAGCAGGCGGGGGCCGGCCAGAAGGTGTTGAAGTCGCCCAAGGCCAGGACCGGTCCGCGGTGGTGCCCAAAGCGGCGAGTAAGGTCCACGGTCTCGCGGAGGCGATAGATCTCGCTGACCGCGAAGGTCGGCAGCGGGGGACCGAGCATCTCGGTTAAGTGTACGTTGGCGATGGTCAGCCGGACTCCGCGGACCTCCACCTCGTTGACCCAACCGTAGGGTGTGCCCCGGGCGACGGCCAGTGGTTTGCCCGGGAAGATGTGCCCGCCGCGGGGCACCAGGGTCAGGTTTCCACAGCGATGGGGAGAGCGATGCCAGAGCATGCCCAGGTCGTGGGGGCGGTCCAGGTGGTCGATGATGCGGCTCAGGCGGACGACCCGGCGATCGGCGTGCTCGGCCTGGGGCACTTCCTGCAAGCAGAGGACGTCCACGGGGTGGGCGTCGATCAACTCGCAGACTGCGGGCCAATCCAGTCCCAGCAGGATGTTGTAGGTCATCACCCGAATCGTCACGGTGTCCTGTTGGTGGCGGCTGCGAGGCCCTCCGGCGACAGCCGGCTGGGCCGAGGGGGGTGGCGGTTCGGACTGCCGGGCGGGGTCCGGTATTGCAGTGTTTGACAGTACTGGCATGTGGGCCCATCGGCTCGATTCAGCGGCGGCTTGCAGTGTTCGTGACCACGGAGTGTTAGGGGAGGGGTTATTGGCCGCGACGGCCGGGACGCGTTCGCGGTGAGGATAAGGACCACCCCCGGCCTGACCGGGGCGCTGCTCACACCGCAGAGATCACGGGGGCCTGGTCATCGTGGAACGCTCGGCGGCCTGGTCCACCCGGAGCATTCCGAAGTGTCGGCAGGCGATGGCCAAGACGGCGGCGGTGCCGATGACCATGGCGACCGTCCAGGGCGTCGGCAGGAAGATCGAGAGGCATCCCAAGGCGGCGAAGGACAGTCCGATCGCGTAGCAAATGCACACCGTCTTCCGCACCGGCATTCCCCGATCGCGGAGTTGATCGTAGAAGTGGCTGCGGTCACCGATGAACAGCGGTTTGTGGTGGAGCCAGCGTCGGGCAATGGCCAGGGCGGTGTCGAAGATGGGAAAGCCGAAGACGAACAGGGCTCCGAGGAGTCCACGCCAGGAGGCCTGCTCGGCCAACGAGATGATCAAGACGGCGACGCTGAAACCCAAGAGCAGGGACCCGCTATCGCCCATGAATATCGACGCCGGGTTGGTGTTGTACAACAGAAAGCCGGCGCAGGATCCCAGCAGGGCAGCACAGAGCACGGCCTGCATCGTCCCGTCGCCTGCCCCAGTCAGAGTCGAGCCGGCCGGGGCGGAGACATCCAGACCGCCCACCAGCAGGCCGGTCATGGCCAGATAGCCCAGGGCGGCTATGCCCACGATCCCGGCACACAGACCATCGAGCCCGTCGATGAGGTTAGTCGAGTTGGTCCCCCCGGCCAGGACCAGGATGCAGAACAATCCGCTGAGGCAGAGGGAGACGATCCAAGATGTTGACCACCAATTGCCAGGCGACGTTGCCCAGTCGCCAATCCCCAACGGTTCCAGCAATGCCGGGCACACGCCGCGACCGATCCCGGCGTACAAGAGCAGGCCGGCCACTGCCACTTGGACCAGCAGACGGGTGATCGGTGGAAGGTGGCGGATGTCGTCGATCAGGCCGACGAGCATCAGGACGCTGCCGCCGACCGCGAGCCAGGCCATCTCCCATCGAACGGCACCGGCGTCCGGTCCGCCCCGGCCCGGCCAACCGACGGCGATGACCGCCAACAGCACGGCCAGCCAGCCGGCCCAGAGGGCGACGCCGCCGAGATAGGGGATGGGCCGGTGGTGCGGTTTCAAGCCAGCGTCGGGGTGATCGTACAGGTCGTAGGCTGCGGCAACTCGCCGGAGGATGGGCACGGCGATCAGGGTGACCAGCAAGGCCAGGCCGAACGGCCAGGCGAGGTACCAAGGCGTCGATTGGCCGAACGCAGGTCGCCCCGATTCGTCGGCCAGCACGACAATGGTCAACAGTGGGTGGCAATCCATCATCAGAAGGAGGGCAGATTAGAGCATTTCACGCTTGCCTGTAAGGCACCCAGTCGTGAGGTTTCTCCAGGGCAGGGCCGCGCGGGCTGAAGCCCGCGGCTCCTCGGCTACACACGCAATCGCGAAGCGCTCTAGCCGACTGACCATTAGCCGGCCGGGGCATCCAAGAACGACAGGATGGTTTCGGCGATTCGTCGCTGGTCGGCATCGGTCAGTTCGGGATATATCGGCAGGGCCAGCACCTCGGCGGCGGCCCGCTCGCAGGTCGGCAGGTCTCCCACCTTGCCGCCCAGCTCGGCAAAGCACTCCTGCAAGTGCAGCGGCACGGGGTAGTAGACCTCGGCGCCGATGCTGCTGGCCGTCAGATGGGCCCGCAGCTCATCGCGCCGGGGCACGCGGATGACGTACTGGTTGTAGATGGAGGTATTGCCCTCGGTGATCCGGGGGGTGCGAACGTCGCTGCCGGCAAAGAGTCGGTCGTACAGGGCGGCATTGGCAGCCCGCTTGGCGGACCAGTCGTCCAGGTGGCGGAGCTTGACGCGGATGACGGCGGCCTGGAGGGCATCCAGGCGGAAGTTGCCGCCGACACAGCGGTGGTAGTACTTGGGGCTGGCCCCGTGGTCGCGGAGCATTCGGCATTTGGCGGCCAGGGACTCATCGTTGGTCACGATCATGCCCCCGTCGCCGAAGGCCCCCAGGTTCTTGCTGGGGAAGAACGACAAGGCCCCCATGCGGCCCATGCTGCCGGCCTGGCGTCCCTGATGGGTTGCCCCAATCGACTGGGCGGCGTCTTCGAGTACGGCGATCGAACGAGAGCCGGCCAACTCGAGGATGGGGTCCATCTCGGCACACTGCCCGAACAGATGCACGGGGATGATCAGCTTGGTCCGCTCGGTGATGGCCGGCTCGATCAGCTCGGCGGTAATGTTGCCCGTCTCGGGATGGACATCGACGAATACGGGCCGGGCCCCCAGCCGCCACACGCAGCCGGCGGTGGCGAAGAAGGTGAAGCTGGGGACGATGACTTCGTCTCCGCGGCCGATGCCCAGGGCCATCATGCCGCAGAGCAGGGCATCGGTGCCGGAGCTGACCCCGACGCCGTGGGCACACCCGCAATAGGCGGCGACCTCCTCTTCACATTTGACGACTTCCGGTCCGCCGATGAAGCGTTGTGACTGGCAGACCGCGTCTATGACCGGGCGGACTTCGTCGCAGATGGAGTCGTATTGGGCCTTGAGGTCCAGGAGCGGAATAGGCGTTTGGGTGGAAGTAGGGTCGGTCGCTGTGTTGCTCATTCGTTGAATCCCCTTTGCAGCATGTGTTTTACCAAGGTGTCGGCGTCGAAGCACCGACGCCCGGTCCCAGGATGACGGCGTTCAAGAATAACCGCGTGGTGCCTTCCATGTAGCCTCGAAAGACCGGGTCGGTGGCGAAAAGGATCACCTGGCCGCGTCCCATACGCTCGCGGGTCATGTAGGCCCCATCCCCGAGGCGCTCCCGGGCCTCCGGCCAGAGCAGGCCGCTGAGCCGCAAGGACTCGGGCTGGGCCAGTCGGGCGATGGTCTGCACCGGGCTGGTGGCCATGAGCACGCTCCGGGAGCCGTACATCACCGGGGCCCGCGTACCCAGGCCATGGGCGAGCCAATGTTCCGGGTGGAGGTCTATCCGGAGGATCGTTCCCCGGGGCATGAACCGCCGGGCCCAGGCATCCCAGCGCTCCAGGGCCTTGGCGTCCTTCTTCTTCTTGCCGGACTCGGCCGGCTGGGTGGCCGGGGGTCCGGCATCCTTCTTGAAATCCCAAACCTGGTTGATATCGAACTCCGGCTCCACGGCCGAGCGTTGCCGGCGGGCGTCCTCGGCGTAGATATCCAGCTTGTCGAGCACGTCCCGCCGCAGCCGCACTCTGCCCAGGCCGTCCTCCTTGGAAAGAGCGGCGGCCGTACCACCGATCGCAACCAGGGTGCCCCCCTCTTTGACCCACTGGGTGAGGCGCTGGCGGGTGGCGTCGTTGAGCACCCGTGAGACCGAGCCGCCCCAGGAGTTCGGCAGGACGATGACGTTGTACTTGCGGAGATCGTAGTATCCCAACCGCGTGCCGGAGAGTCGCGACATCCGCAGCCCGAGACGGGCGTCCAACAAGTGCCAGATGGCCCCCGAGGAGAGACTGGAGAAAGGTGACTCGAAGATGAGGGCGATCCGCGGCTCGGTCAGCAGCGGGAATCTGGTGCCCCCGAGGTCCGGTCCCTCTTTGCTTCGGGCGGTCTGGACGGCCATCCATTGGTCGCCCGGCAGCTCGGCAAGTCGGTCGGTAAGCTGGGCCAAGGGCTGCTCGTTCTCGTGCATCCGGATCAGGAAGGTACCCGGCGGGAAAGACCGCCCGGAGGCGGTGAAGGGCTTTCGGCCGACGCGGATCTTCCACTGGTCCTGGAGCAACCGGCCGACCAAGCGGATGCCGGCGTCGTCGGCGCCGTCGATCAAGAAGCCGTAAGGGGGCTGGTCTTGGCCGGCCGCGCGCACATCCCCCCCGGCGGGCGGGGCGGTCGCGATGCCGGCCAGGATGTCCTCTGCCGTGGCGGGCCGGCGCTGGGACGGCGGCGGCAGGTCCTCGCCTCGGGCCCAGTAGGCGTCCAGGTCATAGCACATGGAAGCGCACCAGCCGGTGAGGTCGTAGAACTTGCTGCGGCCTCTGAGTTCCAATTCGCGGCGTTCAATCTTCAGGAATTCATCCGAGGGGCGGGGGTCGAACTCCAACATGGTCCGGGCCAGGGGGCTGAGCGGCTGCTTCATGGATACGGCCACCGTGCCGGCGGGGAAAGTCTTCTCCGCGTAGACGGTGCCCCAATGATCCACGACGTCGCCCAGGGTAGCAGTGCCGTCGGAAAGCACGAAGGTCTCGATGTTCTGCCGTTGCAGCACGCCGAGGAACTCGGCCGCCCGGGTGCGGTTGGGCCCGGGCACGAACAGGAACAGGTCGCGCTGACCTTCACTGCGGGCATCGGCCAAGGCCTGCTTCTTGGCGGCGTGAAAGTCGGCCAGGATCTCGCCCCGGTTGTCGGCCAGGGTGGTCAGGTTGGCCATGGAGCTGACATACTGGTGGGCCAGGTCCTCGCGATAGAACCGCTCCTGATCGGTGGGCAGCCGCACGGAAGAACCCTCGCTGCCGGCCTGCTCATAGAGCATGCCCACGGCCCCATGGTGCTTGGCCCAGATGTCGGAGAAGCCGATGGCCCAGCCTTCGTTCCACTCTCCACGGTAATAGCTCCAACCGTGCCGGTCGAAGGCGGTGGCCTGATCGGCGGAGTATCGATCGGTCCATTTGAGCACTGATGCGGAAATGTGCAGATTGAGCGGTTCCCGCGGCGGGCTGAAGAGATAGGTATCCGTGGACCCCATCTCGTGGGCATCGACCAGCAACTGGGGGTGCCAGGCGGCGATGGCCGCGACCCGCCCGCGGCTCTCGGGGTGGACGGTCATGTTCCAGTCACGATTCATGTCGAAGAGGTAGTGATTCGACCGACCCCAGGGCCACAGGGCGGAGTGCTCGGCACTCTGGGTGTCGCCGCTGGGGACCCGGCCGCCGAGTTGCTGCATCATCGACAGGAACCGCTCGCGGCCATCGGGGTTTTGGAGTGGATCGATGCACACCACGACCGAGTTCAGCACCGCCCTGGTGGCCTGATCCTGCCCGGCGGCCAGGCGGTAGGCCAGGACGATCGCCGCGTCGGTCCCGGAGAGTTCATCGCCGTGGACAGTGTAGGACATCCAGGCGACGGCCGGGGAGGTGTCGACCAAGGTCGCGGCCTCATCATCATTCGTCGTCCGGGGATCGGCCAGTTTGGCCAGACCGGAACGGATGTCGTCGAGACGTTGGATGTTGGCCCGACTGCTGACCACTAGGTGATAGAGGGCCCGACCCTCATGGGTGGTGCCGTGCGTGCGCAGCTCGACACGCTGGCAGGCCGCGGCCAGACGGCGCAGGTACTGCTCGAGTTCCAGGAAGCGGATCGGGCGCGTGCCGATCTCGAAGCCCAGGACCGATTGAGGCGACGGCACGGCCGGGTCCAGACGCAGGCCCTCTTCGCCGGCGATGTCCAGCACGGACTTGGGGACCGGCGCGGCCTGGGGAAGTGTGCTCCCGGTCGAAGACTCGGCGACCCTGCCGGCCGGCGGGGCTTGGGCGTGGCAGGCGGCCGAGGTCCAGCCGGCCATAGCCAACACTATCAGAATCCTGCCCGATTGGATCCTCCAGGAACTCACTTGGTCTCCTTCCTTACTTCGTGGGGGCGAACGCCCGAGAGCGTCTGACCAGGAGAACACCAGACCCTGCCGCCCCGGCACCGCACGGGCCTCCGGGCCAGCTATGCCACTGGTCTGGTCCTTCTCCGAACTGCCCGCCGGGAGACATTCTCCTCCTGAACCTTGCGGACCAACCGCCCTGGCCGGACCACATGGGTCTGGGACGCACCGGCCTTTGATCGGTCGCCCGCCGGAGAATTGGGCCGGCCCAGTGCTGTGATATAGGGCGATCGGCGGAAAAGTGCAAGCGTGGAGAGCGGATCAGGCCGCCCTGGTCGGCGGCCCGGCTATGCGGCCCACTCGTCGTTGAGGTGCTGGCGATCCGAGAGATAGCCAAGCAGATCGCGAACCGAGACTACCGACTGCGGGCGTCCTTCCTGGACAATGGGGATGTGGCGAAAGCCGCCGACATCCATGCGATTGAGGGCGAAGGCGATGGTCGCCTGCGGGGCCAGGGTCTCGGGATCGGGGGTCATGAAGGCGCTGACCGGGCGGGACTCGAGCTGGTCGAAGTCCGGGCCGACCTTCATCAGCAGATCACGCTCGCTGAGGATACCCACCAAGCCGCCCTGGGAGACGACCAGCACGCAGCCGACGTTGCCGTCCACCAGGCGGCGGACCACCTCGCCCAGGGGTGTCTCCGGCGGCACCACGATGGTCGGCGGGGTCTGGACCTGGGAAACGGGGGTACGGGCGACGCTCTTGCCGAGGTCCGAGCCGTGGCCATTAGCGTCCAGCGCGGTAAGGTCGTTGCCGCACCCTTCGCAGGTGTCGGCGCCGGCGATATTCTCGATTTCACACCAGGGACAAATCACGATGGCTCCACCGTCCAGGTATCTCCGGAGTTCAGCAGGTCTTCGAGCCGCCCGCGACCGTGTCGGGCAACCGCTTCCTCCAGTTGTTTGGTCATCTCCGCATCGTAGACCGGGGCCTGAGTGCATCGAAAGACGCCCATGGGCTCGGGGAACTGCGGATAGCGCATCCGGCCCAGCAGATAGGCCAGGCTGGGCTCGGCGGCGCGCTCGTCGTGAAACAAGAGGTCGTCCTCCTTCACGCCGTTGCCCAGGCGAACGACCTCCGGGTCCAGGCCGTTGAGGCGGATACCCTTATCCCGGTCCTTGCCGAAGATCAGGGGTTTGCCGTGCTCGAGGTAGATAGTGGTGTCGTGCTTCTGGTCCTTGTCGGTGGCAAATTGGAAGGCCCCGTCGTTGAAGACGTGGCAATTCTGGTAGATCTCGACGAAGGAGGTGCCCACGTGCTGGGCGGCCCGGAGGATGGTCTGGGCCAGGTGCTTGACGTTCACGTCGATGGTGCGGGCGACAAAGGTGGCCTCGGCGCCGATGGCGATGGATAGTGGATGGATGGGATTGTCAATCAAACCCAGGGGGGTCGATCGGGTCCGCTTGCCCAACTCGGAGGTGGGCGAGGCCTGGCCCTTGGTCAGGCCGTAGATGCGGTTGTTGAAGAGCAGGATGTTGAGGTCCACGTTGCGGCGGATGGTGTGGATCAGGTGGTTGCCGCCGATGCTCAGGCCGTCGCCGTCGCCGGTGGCTACCCAGACGGACAATGCCGGATTGGCCGCCTTGATCCCGGTGGCTACCGGCAGGGCCCGGCCGTGGATTCCGTGGAAGCCGTAGGTGTCCAGGTAGTAGGGGAAGCGGCTGGAGCAACCGATGCCGGAGACGAAGACGACCTTCTCCCGAGGCAACTGCAACTCGGCCAACACCTTCTTGACCTGAGCGAGGATGGAGTAGTCTCCGCACCCCGGGCACCAGCGGACATCCTGATCGCTGGCGTAGTCTTTAGGGGTCAGTTGAGGCATTGCTTGGGTCATGATTGGTCGGTCCGGTCTTGAAGAAGCTCCATAATCCTCGACTCGATTTCCGAGATGAGGAAGGGCTTGCCTTGGGTCTTGTTGAGCCCGACGCCCTGGACGCCGAATTCGGCGCGGATGGCGTAGCGCAGCTGGCCGGTGTTCAGCTCCGGGATCAGCACTTGGCGATAGCTGGCCAATACCTCCGCCAGGTTGCTCGGGAACGGATTCAGATAGCGCAACTGGGCCACCGCCACCGCCTGGCCGCGTTGCTGAACGCTCTCCACGGCGCTGCGGATGGCCCCCGCCGTGCCGCCCCAGCCGAGTACCAGGAGGTCGCCCCGCTCGGGCCCCTCGACCTTCTGGGCCGGCAGGTGGTGGGCGATACCGGCTACCTTCCGGGCCCGCAGTTGGATCATGCGCTCGTGGTTGTCCGGGTCGTAACAAACCGTGCCGGTCACGTCGGCCTTCTCCAGGCCGCCGATGCGGTGTTGGAGTCCGGGGGTCCCGGGTATGGCCCACGGCCGAGTCAAATCCTGGTTCCGCAGATAGGGCATGAACCCCTCTTCGGCGTTGGCCTCGGAGGGGTGCTGGACATTGATTTGGGGCAGGGAGGCCACCTCCGGGATGGCCCAGGGTTCTTCGCCGTTGGCGATGTAGCCGTCAGAGAGGACGATCACCGGGGTCATATAGCGGATGGCGATACGGCAGGCCTCGATGGCCACGTCGAAACAGTCGCTGGGGGTGGAGGCCGACAGCACACAGACCGGGCACTCCCCATGGCGTCCGAAGAGGGTCTGAAGCAGGTCGGCCTGCTCGGTCTTGGTGGGCAGGCCGGTGCTGGGGCCGCCGCGCTGCACGTTGATAATCACCAAGGGCAGCTCGGTCATGACCGCCAGACCGATGGCCTCGCCTTTCAAGGCCAGGCCGGGGCCACTGGTTCCGGTGGTGGCCAGGTCTCCGGCGAATGCCGCTCCGATGGCCGCCGCTACGGCCGCGATCTCGTCCTCGGCCTGGAAGGTCTTGACGCGGAAGTGCTTGTATCGCGAGAGGGTGTGGAGAATATCGCTGGCCGGGGTTATCGGGTAGCTGCCGTAGAAGAGGTCCTTCTTGGCCAGTTGGGCCGCGGCGATCAGGCCCAGCGACATGGCCTCGTTGCCCGATACCCGCCGGTAGACACCTGATGGCAGCGGTGCCTTGGCCACCCGGAAGCTGGAGGTGATCAGCTCACAGGTCTCGCCGTAGTAGAATCCGGCCTTCAGGACGGTCTTGTTCGCTTCGGCAACTGCCGGGTTCTTGCCGAATTTCTCCTCGATCCAGCTTATGGTGGGCTCCATGGGCCGGCCATAGAGCCAGTAGACCAGTCCCAGGGCGAAGAAGTTCTTGCACCGTTCGACCTGCTTGGATCCCAACCCCGAGTCCTTCAAGGCCTGGCGACTCAGGCGGGAAACGGGCACCCGATACAACTGGTATCGTTCCAGGCTGCCGTCGTCCAGCGGGTTCTCGGCGTAGCCGGCTTTTTGCAGGTCGGTCTTGCCGAAGCCATCCTCGTTGACCACCAGGAGGCCTCCGGGGCGTACGTCGGCGATGCTGGTCTTCAGGGCCGCGGGATTGAAGGCCACCAGGGCGTCCACCACGTCGCCGGGGGTATGCACCGCTCGGCTGCTGAAGTGGATCTGAAAGCCACTGACCCCGGCCAAGGAGCCGGCCGGAGCCCGAATCTCGGCGGGATAGTCCGGGAAGGTGCTGACGTCGTTGCCGAAGATCGTGGAACTGCGGGTGAACTGGGTTCCGGCAAGCTGCATCCCGTCGCCGGAGTCGCCCACGAAACGGATGGACGCGGCCTCCAATTCCTCGACCGACTTCTCCTCTGGTTTGCTGGTGGCTGTCTCGGTGGTCATGTCTGCTTGGGTCCGATCGCCAGGACAGGGAGGCCCGGTGTGGTCAGCGGCGGGCTGCGGTCCTCAGGCCCCCTCCCGCGCAGTTTGTACCTGGTCCGGAATGGGCGGCAGGTTGTAGACGACTTTCGGAAAATGCTCCACCAGGTAGTGGACTATCTCGCGCACCGAGACCTGTCCGACCGCCCGGCCGGCCTGATCGACGATGGGCAGATTGCGGTAGCCTCCTTTTCGCATCTTGGCAATCACCGAACCGATGGTCTCGCTTTCTTCGGCGGAGACCGGTTTCGGGGTCATCACCATGGAGACCGCCGCACCCAAGTCTCGCCTCTGACCGAGGACGCGCTTCAGGAAATCCCGCTCGGTGAAGATGCCCAGCAGCCGATCGGCCTGACAGACCAGCAGGCATCCCGTCCGGTGGGTCTTCATCTTGGCCAGGGCCTCCCGAATGGTGGTAGTCGGGCTGACGAAGGTGGGCTCCTTACGGTCCACGACTGCCAGGGTGTCGGCGTAGAGGCTGTCTTTCATCGGCACGGGTCATCCTCAGCTTGATATCACCAGAGGATAGCAGCGGAGGCCGGCACATTCCACAGGGCCGGGAGGTCCAACCGGCGAACCTCCGCCTCCCGCCGCGGGGCACCCCTGCTTGCTCCGCTCCGGCGAGGAAGGAGCTATCGGCCCGCGGCGCTTGCCGCCCGGCGGTCTGCTGGCTAGACTTCCGATCCTGTCGGCAGGCCTGAAAGAGACCCGGCAGGTCTGACACGATGAATCGTACGCGGCCGTGGCGGAACTGGCAGACGCGCTAGGTTCAGGTCCTAGTGGGATTATATCCCGTGGAGGTTCGAATCCTCTCGGCCGCAGTTGAGACGACGTGGGACAAGATGTGACCAAACCCCCTGTTTTAAAGCGTTTACGAGCAATTCCCGGGGCCTGACCAGCGTCATCCTCCACGCCGGAAGCCCCCGCCTGTGAGACGATACGAGACGACCCAGGACCGCTTGAGACGCACACTTGGTGACAAGTAGGTGACGGGACCGATTCGTCGCCTGCCGTGCCCGTCTTCCGGAGTTCTTGCGTCCCGTCGATGTGGTAGTCTGACAGGCACTCGATCGCCGCGAACAGGTCGAAGGCTCGCAAGTCAGTGTAGGATCGAGACCCCACGTCATGCCGCTTGTGACGCATGATCGCGTCGACTTCGGTCTCGGGACGCCCGGCCGCCAGAAGAAGCGTCCTTGCAGGCGTCACCGCCGTCAGTCTGCAGAGGCGCAGTCTAGGTCGGCAGGGGGCGTCAAGGGCAGAATCCGGCCGCCGCGGAGGGTTGGCGAGAATCCGGGGCTGGATTGTGGTATGCTCGGGGTCCTGGGGGCATCTCTGTGGAGGAGGCGAACTATGTCCCGAACGACCTACTCATTCTTGATTGTGGCCGCGATTGTCCTGGCGGCCTGTCTCGGCGGCCGGCTCTGGGCCGTTGATGTCGCTGGCCAGCCGGCCCTTGAGCGCCAGTACGACGCCACACGGCGCCCGGCATTCCTGACGGCCGAGTTGGCGGACGACACCTTGACGACGCTGCACAATCCGCGGGCCGGCCAGGGCGTGGTCTTCTACGTTACCGATGTCTTCTGTGAGAATCGAATGTGGCTCAGGCTGCCGCCAGAACTCGGGGGCCATGAACAGACCGCGATCATATTGAGCCAAGATGGTCCCCGGTCCTTTCGCACGCCGTTACCTCTCGTGACGTCGATTGAGGTCCGGTCGGATGAAGGCGTGGATAATGACCGCACGATAGTTTTCGCCGGTTACTACGACAACGTTCAGCCGTTCGTTGAATCGATGCCAACCGAATGAGAGGGCCAGCCATGAACCGATCACGATTCGACGCCTACAGCAAGGTCATCCTGACGATCATCGCCGTGTGCCTGGTGGGGCTGTGCGTGGACCGCTTCACCGCCCAGGCGGACGCGCAGGCAACACAGCCGACGAAGGTGCGATACGATGTTGTCGAAGCGAAGACGTTTCGCTTGGTTGATGAGGAAGGGAAGGAACGTGGGGCCATACGAATCGAGGACGGCACGGCTGGCCTGACCTTTGCTGACGGCAAAGGACGGCGGGGTGTCGATCTTTCCGTGATGAAAGACGGGTATCCGGCCTTGGTCTTCCACGACAAGAAACATCAGGCGCGTGCTATGTTGGCGTTGATGACAGACGGCAAACCGAGCTTGTCGTTTAGCAACAGTCAAGGAAAGGAGGTCTGGCACACTCCATAGTCACGCCGGCCGAACCGCCGGAACACGGGCCACCCCACAGCCCCGCCGCGCAGCCGGTTCGGTGCCGGATAGCTTGGCCGCTTTTCAATCTTCTTCGTCCACAGCATCCGGATCAGACGTGAGTTCCCATCCGCATCGACGCGCGAACTCGGCCCAATGATAGCAGACGCTTGTCTGATCGATGTCGCGAGAAGCCGGCGGAGGCGGCCAGGGGCAAGCTCCCTCGATGTCGTCACTGGGCTCTACTAGCTGTCCTTTGCGCCGGGCTTCCCTCAACTCGCGAGCGGCGAAGACCATACTGGTTTGGCAGTCACAGCCGATGTGGAGGGGCGGGTAGAACCGCCGGTCGTCCACTGAAAAGACTTTCTCCAAGAGCGGGGCGCAGATCGGGCAGGACGTGTGAAGACCCTTGAGCCGCCAATGAGAGACCTCGCCCTCCTCCATTTCCTGGTTGTGCCTAGTGTTGTACAACATCGCTGTGGTCTGCCTGAAAACGATATTGGCGTGCCAGGGGTCATCGCCGGTCCATCCGCCGCGCCGTGGAACGGGCTGCACCGCCAGCCGAAAGTCCCGAACGCCCCCCCCTGCATCCATAGTCTTCAGGACCACGTCGTAAACGCTGATGAAAAGGGCTACGTTCACCTTCAACCCAGCCAGGTTGTCGAAAGTCCGCTCGGCGCAGCAAGCCTCTGTAACTCGAAAGGTATCTCCGCACTTGCACCGGGCCTGCCGCCCCATCCATGCCGGCTTGCCCCGGACACGGCGATAACAATGCGGACAGATGACTGAGATCGGCTTGTCACTCATGGTTCGCGATCCGCCTCCAACTCGTCCTCCGGCTGGGCCTAGCCGTCATCAAGCCGACTATCTCGTGATCTCAATGAGGGGCTCTCGGCGGATGTCGATGCGCCAGCGCTGGGGGCCGGGGCCGCGGGTCCAGACCTGCGAATCGCCCGGATCGAGGGGGTGATTCGCGCCCAATCCCGGGTCCATACCGGCGCGGTCCATGAGGATCCAGGCCGCGTGGCCGTCGGCGAAGCCGATGTTGAAGCGGCCGGGCTTGCCGTGCCAGCCGGGGATCGTCATGGGCGGCATGCCGGTGGGCGTGTAGGCGTCTTGCGAGGCGCTGGTGGTGTTCCAGCGGGCCAACCAGTGGATCGATTCAGAGTACGACAAGGTCTCGGCCGGGGCGGGGATTCGGGTGACCGGCCGCAAGTACGGGGACATGGAGAAGATTCGCTCGGCCCGGGCGGCCCGGGCGGCATTGGCCCGATAGCTGGTGCCGGTCGAGGCGTGGAACGGCCGGGTCCGCCATTGAGCGGGCCACGATGCGGCGTAGAAGGGAGCCTCGACCCAGCCGAAGTCACCGGGGCATTGGAAGAGCGAGTAGTCCTCGTCGCCGGTCAGTTCGGCCCCGAAGATGAACTGATTCAGGGGACGGGCCCCGGCGCTGCGGCGGCCCGCGCCGTGAAGACCCCACTGGCCGAGGCCGTCCTGCCGACCGTTACCTCCGCCGTAGTCGTAGAATCCGCTGTCGCCGGCTCGCTCGCTCCACCAGGAGGGGACCACCAGGGCGGGGTCGGCCTCGGGGTGGTCGACCGCGTAGGCCATGGTGGAGTCGCAGAGCTGCTTCATGTTGGCGATGCACTTGGCCCGGCCGGCCTCTTGCTTGGCCCCCGACAAGGCCGGCAAGAGCAGGGCGATCAGCAGGGACATGATGGCCACGACGACCAGGAGTTCGACCAAGGTGAAAGCCCGATCCGCGCCGAGTCGGACCGCGCCGAGCAGCCTAGAGCATGATCGATCCATGGCCGGGGCATCTCATTGGGTATGGCGCAGCATGAAGGCGACATCCAGTGACAGAGACTCGTCGCCCCGGGCCGACGGCGGGCGAGCCTCGACCACCAGACGATAGCACCGGCCGACGGGGGGAGCAACGCGTGCCGGGTCTGGCGACCTGGTGCCGACCTTGGCGGGACGGATCGGCGGTGAAGTCATCGAGAAAGCCGGAAGTCGAGGCGGCCGCAATCGCCTCCTCCGGCGAACGAGCCCTGTTTTCGGCTCGTATTCATGTCCCCGGCGAACGCGGCCGCAGGCGGGACGTTGACCGCGAATCCACCTTGCACTACCGTGAGGAGGATCCAGCGATGTGGGTCTGTCCGGTGGATTCGCCGGCACGTTAAGTCCTCACGGCGCACCGGGAACGTCGAGTGTTCGCCGCAGGCATGGCGGTTGCTAGCCGACTGGGCAAGGCCTCTCCCTCTCCGCCGCGACCTTCTCCGGGCCACGATCTGAGCCGTGGGGTCGGCTGGACGTGGGAGGGCCCGGAAGACCAGGAGACACACCATGCTCACCAGGGCATATCCGAAGCATGTGACGCTGAAGGACGGCCGCCGGGTGGTCCTTCGTCCCCTGGAAGCGGGGGACTTTGACGAACTCTATGCCTTCTTCCAGGGCCTGACTGAAGAAGACCGTCTGTTCCTGCGACACGACGTAAGCGATCCGGACTTGGTCCGCAAGTGGACCGAACACCGCGATTTCTCGCGTATCATCCCACTGGTGGCGGTGGAAGGCGGCAAGATCGTGGCCGACGGCACCTTGCACGTGACGGGCTACGGTTGGATGCAGCACGTCGGTCATATCCGGCTGGTGACCGCCCGTACCCACCGCCAATCGGGTCTGGGCACCTTGATCGCCCGGGAGTTGGTGGCCCTGGCCAACGAGCGAAACCTGGAGAAGCTCCAGGCCCACGTGATCGAGGACAATACCGGGGCGGTCAAGATGTTCCAGCGACTGGGCTTCGAGATGGCGGCGGTGTTAAAAGACCTGCCCAAGGATCAGCACGGCAAGAAGCGGAATCTGGCCATCATGATTAGCGACGTGGCCAACCTGGGCCAGACGATGGAGGACTGGATTCAGGACTCGATGATACCCGCCTTTCGGGTGCCTGGTGGAGATGAAGGATGAGTTCCCCTGCCGTGGGGAGCGGGCCACAGGGGGCAAAATCCCGAATGGCCCACGCCGAGCTACCGGTCGGGCGTCGTCTTCAGACACCGGCTGCGGCCGCCGGTCCGAGAGCCCACGGTCTCTCGGTCCCGATGGTGCGTGGGGCACGGGGCGCGATCAGCCGCCGAGACCAGAGGAATAATCCACCATCGATGCGTAATATGTGGCATCCGGGCCGGACTTGCTCGGTCGTCGGGTTCCTTGACCAGCCTGTTCTCAAAGGACCTGATGAACCGATAGGGAGAGTTAGTCCCGACCAGTTTCAGGATTGGGGATGGAGAATCCGGAAACCGACTGGCGTGAGGATGGCTCTTTTGGCGCGGCAATTGCTATACTAAGTGAATCTTGAAACGTCTGGCGAGCAGCAGCCCATGAACGACGACACAGTCGCATCCACCAACGATCGCCCAGCAGTCCGTCCACCACTTAAAAAGGTCCGGGGTCGGGTGACCATCATCCGCGAGCGCTGCAAGGGTTGCAGCTATTGCGTGGCCTTCTGCCCGACCAGCGTGCTGGAGATGGCCCCCGAATTCAACGCCAAAGGTTACCATTACCCCAAGATGTCGGATGGCCGGGATTGCAGCGGATGTGATCTGTGTGGGATGTACTGTCCCGATTTCGCCATCAGCGGGACCCGCTTGCCGGGCCCGGAGAAGGGCGCCGAGCCGTACAAGGAGTAAATCGGGTGCCAGCAGACAACAACGGGGCCCTGACCGGAGCACATTATCTCGACGGGGATCATGCCTGCGCCGAGGGGGCCATCGCCGCGGGATGCAACTTCGTGGCCGGTTATCCGATCACCCCATCGACCGAGGTGGTGGAGCGTCTGGCCTGGCGGTTTCCCAGCACCGGCGGGACATTCATCCAGATGGAAGACGAGATCGCCTCGTCGATCGCCATCCAGGGTGCGGTCTGGGCGGGGGCCAAGGCCATGACGGTCAGCTCCGGTCCCGGCATCTCCTTGATGATGGAACACATCGGCCTGGCGGCCATGACCGAGGTCCCCTGTGTCTTCGTGAACGTGCAGCGTGGCGGCCCGTCCACTGGTTTGCCCACCCTTCCGGCCCAGGCGGACATGATGCAGGCCCGGTGGGGCTCGCATGGCGATTATGAGATCATCGCCCTGTCGCCGACCAGCCCCCAGGAATGCCTCGATCTGACCATTCACGCCTTCAATCTCTCCGAGCAGTACCGCGTGCCGGTGCTCTTCATGATGGATGAGGTGGTGGGGCACATGACCGAGAAGGTGGTCATACCCCCGCCCGAGAAGGTCAAACTGACCCCCCGCCGTTACACCAAGCTGCCCCCCGGAGAGTACGAGCCCTACCGGCCGGGCGACGACATGGTGCCGGACATGGCCAAGGCCGGCGACGGCCATCGCTTCCACATCACCGGCCTGACCCACAACGAGAAGGGCTACCCGGTGATGAGCGCCGAGTGTCAGGAACGCCTGGTCGGTCGGCTGGTGGACAAGATCAGGGGGAACGTAGACGCAATATCGTACGTCATGGAGGACGGCCTGGAGGACGCCGAGGTGGTGGTGGTGACCTACGGCATCTCTTCGCGGATCAGCATGCGGGCCGTCGAGGACGCCCGCAAGAAGGGTGCCAAGGTGGGTCATCTTCGGCTGGTGGTGGTGTGGCCCTTTCCCGAGGAGCGGATCCGCCGCCTGGCCGAGCGAATCAAGGCCTTTGTCGTGCCGGAGGTGAATCTGGGACAGGTGGTCCTGGAGGTGGAGCGTTGCTCTTCCGGGCAGTGCGACATCGTCTCGATCCAGCACGCCGGCGGAGCGGTCCACGACCCCCAGACCATTTGCGACGCGATCCTGGAGGCGGCCTCATGACCACGACCCCGACCACGACCACGGCCAACCCGGTGGAAGGATACCTCCGCTCCGAGCGGATCCCTCATATCTGGTGTCCAGGCTGCGGCATCGGGACCACGGTGAATTGCTTCGCCCGGGCCATCGAGCAGTGCGGCATCGATCTGGACAAGCTGGTGATCGTCTCCGGCATCGGCTGCACCGGACGAGTGGCCGGCTACATGCGGCTGGACTCGTTTCACACTACCCACGGCCGGGCCATCCCCTTCGCCACCGGGCTGAAGCTGGCCAATCCCGAATTGCACGTGGTGGTCTACAGCGGGGACGGCGATCTGATCGCCATCGGCGGCAATCACTTCATCCATGCCGCCCGCCGCAATATCGACATCACGGTCATTTGCGTGAACAATTTCAACTACGCCATGACCGGCGGTCAGGCGGCCCCGACCACCCCGGTCGATGCCGTCGCCACCACCGCACCATACGGGGTCTGCGAACGCCCGTTCAATCTCCCGTTCCTGGCCGAGTCCTGTGGGGCGGTCTACGTGGCCCGGTGGACGGCCTATCATGTCCGCCAGTCCACCAAGTCGATGGTCGAGGGCTTGAACAAGAGGGGTTTCAGCTTCATCGAGATCATCGCCCCCTGTCCGACGCTCTATGAGCGGCGTAACCGATTGGGCAGCGGGCTGGATCGCATGCTGTGGTTCAAGGACAACTCGGTTATCAAGAACGGCGCCGACACCCGGGAGGCGGATATAGGATTCCAGCAGCCGATCGTCTGCGGGCGATTCGTAGATGTGGACCGGCCATCGTTGGTCACTCTAATGGAAGCCAAGAGAGAGCAGGTCCAGGCCAAGACCGCCAAGCGGTGACCGCACCGGTTGAGTCGGCATCGATCTCGGCACCCGGCGAGAGGAACTGAGCGGATGAGCAGCACCGAAATAAAAATTGGGGGCTTGGGCGGCCAAGGCGTTATTCTCTCCGGCATGATCATCGGCCGGGGGGCCTCGATCTACGACGGCAAGTACGCCACTTTGACCCAGAGCTTCGGCCCGGAGGCTCGAGGCAGCGCCTGCAGTGCCCAGATCATCGTTTCCGACGAACCGGTCCAGTACCCCTACGTCGTGCGTCCCGACATCCTGGTCTTGATGTCTCAGGAAGCCTACAACCGATTCGCCCCGGCCTTGTCGCCTACGGGCACACTGCTGCACGAGGCCGATCTGGTCCACCCCCAGGAGGATGACTCGGGCCAGGACATAGCCCGCTACAGCGTCCCGGCGACCCGCATCGCCGAGGAGTTGCAGCGGCGGGTGGTGCTAAACATCGTGATGGTCGGGTTCTTCGCGGCCACCACCGATGTGGTTCGGGTCGACGCCCTGCGGAAGTCGGTCGAGACTTCCGTGCCTCCCGGGACCGAAGATCTCAACCTCAGCGCCTTCGATCGCGGATACGCCTACGGCCAGGAGATGCTGGCCGGCAAGACCCCCGCTGCTGCCACGTCCTCCACCTGATCCAAAACAGCGAGGACCAGAGTAATCCGCGCGGCGACCTCAATCCGCCGCTGGTCGGCTTGACCGCGGCGCGCCCGGCGGCTACAGGTCGAGCGTGCCGCGAACGGCTCACATCCTGCTCATGCTACTTGCCGCCCCGACGATCGTCGGGTGCGCGGCCTTTCAATACGACAACACGGCAACGGTATTCGATCGGCCCTTTAGAGGCGGCGATGACACGCTGGCGAACATCTGGTTGAAGACCTCCTATCTGTATCCGGCTCGTGACTTGCTGACCATGGATTGGGCGTGGCGGGCCCTGGGCGGCGGCGAGGCCTGGAATGTCCTGCCCGACGGCGGCGTGGCGGACGGCCCCTTCTTCGTGAACCGCGATGTGGCCCGGCTGTCCGCCGAGCAGGTCCGCCTGGGCCCGGCAACCGCCCCACCGCCGCGCGGCCCCTGGAAGGTGATCAAACCCAAGGATAAGGGCCTGACCCCGGGCTTCATCGGTCAGGACGGCACCGGCCGGACCTTTCTGGTCAAGTTCGATGATCCGGACTATCCGGAGCTGGGCACGTCGGCGGAGATGATCGGTTCGCGATTGACCTGGCTGATGGGCTATCAGGTCCCGGCGTTCTATCTGGTGACCATCGAGGGAACGGGAGATCCGCGGTACGACGGCAGACGGGCGACGGCATCACTGTTTGTGCCCGGCCGGGTGGTCGGCGGTTTCAAGTTCGATCACTACCGGATGCGGCGGGAGATAAGGGCCCTGCGTCTGGTAGCCGCCTGGCTGAACGATACGGATCGCACGGACAACAACACCCTGGCAGCGGTAGAGAATGGCCGAGCCCGGTGCTACCTGCTGGACTTCAACTCCTGCCTGGGCAGTTGGAACGGTCGGCCCAAGGCGGCCTGGCGGGGCTGGCGTCATGCCTGGGACGTGGAGTACCAGTTGCTCGGTCTGTTCACCCTGGGCCTGCTGCCGAGCGTGCCGCAGATCGTGGAGTTCAAGAGCCCCGCGGTGGGCTCGTTCGATCTGTTGGCCGACGGAGATGCCAGGCAGTGGAGGCCGCAGAACGCCCATACAGCATTTGATCGGATGACCGCGTCCGATGCCTCGTGGATGGGAGGCCGAATGGCCGCGGTTTCGGCGGCGCAGTTGGAGGCGGCCGTCTCGGCGGGACAGGTTCACCGCCCGGAAGACGCCCAGGCGGTCTTGCGGATGCTCGTCCGCCGGCGGGAGCGTGTCCTGGAGGCCTGGGGCCTGGGGGGCTTGTTGTCGGGACCTGAGGGCGGTTAGAATCCGCCGGTCGTCGAGGCGCAATGGCCGACGACGGTCGGTGGGGGGCACGAACGAAGGGATGCGCTGCGTTGACCACTAATCTAGCATTCGTACGACGTCGCCTGGCAGAGAATTTCAAGCGGGTCACCGAACGCATTGAAAACGCCTGCCAGAAGGCCAAGCGGGATCCCCAGGGAGTCCGCCTGATCGCGGTCACCAAAAACGTGGAGATGGATGTTCTCCGCCAGGCCCTGGAGATGGGCATCGTGGACCTGGGGGAGAGCCGGGCCCAGCAGCTCAACCAGCGCGCCGGCATGGTGCAGGAGTTCATCGACAGAAGGAGCGTTCTGGCCGGCGGGCCGGGGTCCAAGAGAGAGTCGCGGGGCAACGTGGTCCGGCCTCGGTGGCACATGGTCGGCCACCTTCAGCGGAACAAGGTGAAGCTGGTCGTGCCGTGGACGGAGATGATCCACAGCGTGGATAGCCTTCGTTTGGCCGAGGACCTGCACAAGCAGGCTTCCAACGTCGGCCGGGTGGTGGATATCCTCATCCAAGTCAACACCAGCGCGGAGAAGAGCAAGTTCGGCGTTGCGGTGGGAGCGGTGATTCACCTGGCGGAATACTTCGCCAGTTGGTCGGCGATTCGACTCTGTGGGTTGATGACCATGGCCCCGTTGGATGGTACGGCGATGGAGACCCGGCTTTGTTTTGAGCGGCTGCGGGACGTCTTCGAGGAAATGCGGGGGGATCGCCACCTGCACAGCTCTTTTGGAGAGCTATCGATGGGCATGAGCAGCGACTTCGAGGTGGCCATCGAGTCCGGGGCGACCCTGGTGCGCATCGGCGATGCTCTGTTCGAGGGATTGACTGGATCGGGAGGGAAAGGAGCCGCCGGACGCCAGCCCGCCGAGAGCATGGAGGACGGCTGACCCGCGGGCGTGGTCGGTTTGTGTCCCAGCACCAAGCGGACCGGGGATCTGCCGGTCGCGGCATCCGGCATTCAATCTGAAGACGGCCGGTGGCTTGCTCTGGCGGTCCTCTCATCTGGTGGCGCTGGGTGGGAAACAACGGTGTGGGGCACAAACCGCATGACCCCTGACCTGGGCATCCTGAGCGGTCGGGACCTCTTCCAGCTATGGCGTCTGTTGCTGTGCACCACTTGTATCGTGTATGCCGCAGTAGTATCCGGCCGCTCCCTCTGGCGGATGAGTCTCTATCTGTCTGGTTCCGGCCGGACCGTTTCGCTGATGCGATCCTATGTGATCGTGCAGTTGCTGCGCCTCCGTTTTCGTCGCTTTACCTGGGAATTCCTGCAGATCGGGTTTTGGTTGGCCATTCTCCTGGTGCTGCTGAGCTGGCACACTTGAGGCCCTCGAACGATAGGTCGGCCGAGGCCCCTTGCCGGGCGGTCAGCGCCGCTCCCGCGGTCCTGGACCGGGCCAATGGTGGTTCCGAAGGGCCCGCCCACGGCAGACCGCTGGAGCGCTTCTCGATTGCCGGAGCGAGATCGACCCGGACTCGAGGTGATGCTCTCTGAGGCACCAC
>CAZFMS010000020.1:0-24456 GCA_964520125.1 uncultured Planctomycetaceae bacterium | reverse complement strand
GGCCGGGGGGCCCGATGGCCGAGGGGGGGGCGGGGGGCGGGGCGGGGTGGGGGGGCGTACCCCCAGGGGGCGGCCGGGGTGGGCCGAGCCATTGGCGGGGGCCACTCGAGTTCGGAGGGCTCCGGCACCACCGCCGACCGTTTCTCGAGGGCCTCTACATCCTCTACCGAGTCCTGCTCACCGGTCTGCTGGTTGGCCTGCTTGCGGGCTTTTGCCTTCTTGCCCAGCCAACTCACCAGGGCGAACACCAGGGCGGCGATGACATACAGAAACTGACCAATGTCGCCTACGGCCAATGCTATCGAACCAATTACCAACACAGCTCAGCAGCTTCCCTTTCGTTTCCCGACTGGCAAGACCGGCCGCCTCGGCGCCGTCACTGTTTCGTACTGAGCAGGACCAGGCAATGTCTGCACGGAGGCCGGCGACGGGACCGACGGGTCCCGGCGTACGTCGGGACTGTCCGTTCGTCTGATTCCTCGTGAGGGCACTGGCGGACAAGCCGCCAGTGGCACCCTGCGGATCAGCCGCTGGTGGCACCCTGCGCTGATATTTGTAAGTACCTTGTACATTCTTGCTCTGCGATCTCTGCGTGCTCCGCGGTGGACTATTCGTGCTAGGGCGTTTCCGGCGGCTGGCCGCCGGCCGGCTGGTCGTCCTTGCTGATGGAATCGCGCATGGTGGTGTCGGCCTGGATGTTTCTCATGCGGTAGTAATCCATGATGCCGAGGTTGCCGGCGCGGAAGGCGTCGGCCATGGCCTTGGGGACCTCGGACTCGGCCAAGACCAGCTTGGCCTGGTTCTCTTCGACGGCGGCCTTCATCTCGGCCTCGCGGGCAACGGCCATGGCCCGCCGACCTTCGGCCTCGGCCTGGCGCTGCTGCTTGTCGGCCAGGGCCCGCTCGGTGTCCAGGAATGCGCCGACGTTGGCCTTGTCGGTGACCCCGGCGACGCTCACGTCGGCGATGTCCACCGACACGATCTCGAAGGCCGTCGCCGCGTCCAGCCCCTGCTCCAGGACGGCGCGGGAGATACCGTCGGGGTTTTCCAGAACGTTCTTGTAGCTGTCCGAGGAGCCCACGGCGCTGACGATGCCCTGACCCACCCGGGCGATGATGGTCTCTTCGGTGGCCCCACCAACCAAGCGGTCCAGGCAGGTGCGGATGGTCACTCGGGCCTTGATCAACAGCCGGATGCCGTCCTTGGCCACCGCGTCCAGTCGAGACTCGGGACCGGTTTGGGCCAACGGGCAGTCGATGACCTTGGGATTGACTGAGGTGTGGATGGCGTCGAGGACATCCCGGCCGGCGAGGTCGATGGCCCGGCTGGCATCGAAATCGAGGTGGATCTTGGCCCGGTTGGCCTCGACCATGGCGGTGACCACGTTGGCGACGTTGCCGCCGGCAAACAGGTGGCTCTGCAGATCCGCAATGGTGAAGGGGAGGTTGGCCTTGTGGGCGGTGATCAGGGCGGCTACGCAGATTCGGACGTCGTCGGGCCTGCGTCGGACCAGGTAAATGCTCTCCAGGTCCGGGGTGCTGAGTTCCGGGACGCCGGCCTGGACCGCGGAGATTCTGGCGTCGACGATGAGCGTGGCGCTGACCTTGCGCAGCATCATGCCGACCAGGGACCCGAAGCTGACCGGGGCCCCGCTGAAGCGGGCCTTGATCCACAGGCGGCCGAAGGTCAACACGACCAGGGCCACGACCACCAGAAGAACGGCCAAGATGGCGGAACCACCCCACCAGATGAGGTCGCCGGCATTTGTTTGGGCCATCATGAAAGAAGCTGTCATGGGAAATTCCTCGCTTGCCAGGATGCCTTGGCAGATCAGCGGCGAACTCAGGCCTTGATCTCCTCGACTACCAGTCGGATACCCTCGACCAACACCACGCGGACGCGGCGGCCTTCGGGAACGGCCTCGCCGGCGCTGACCACGCTGATCCGCCGGCCGTCGAACTCGGCCGTGCCGCTGGGACGAAGGGCGGTGAGCACCACGCCTTCTCGGCCGAGCATGTCGTCAGGTTGGTCTTCGGTGCCGGCTTGGTCGCCGTCGGGCTGCGGATCGCCCGCGTCGGTCTTACCCGGTGGGCTCAGGATAAGCTGCCGACCGATCGAGGTCTTGGGCAGAATCTTGAATCCGATGATCACTACCGCCGGCACACAGATGACCTCGACCACGGCCAGGATCACCGCGGCCAGCCCGCTGAGTTGGTAAGCGCAGGCCAGGCTGCCGACCAGGCTGGCCAGGGCCACCAGGCCCAGCAGGCCGCCGGACGGAATGATCACCTCCAGGGCGGTGATCAAGAGCCCGGCCCCGAACAACACCAAAGACCAGATGAGCCAATCGTCCATGAGTCGATTCAATTCGTTCAGCCGCCCGGCGGGCTCGGCCGGCGCCGGCCCGCGGAACAAGCTGCCGGCGCCTCGGCACCTGCGGATATTCTAGGGATCCCAAGGGCGGTCAGGCTGTTCGCATCTCCCGCACCACGACTCGGCCGCCGGCTAACTCCACTACCTCCACGGCTCGTCCCTTGCCGATCATTTGCCCCTGGGCGATGACATCCACACGTCGGGCGTTGATCTGTGCCTTACCCGCGGGCCGCAGTTTGGTCAAGGTGGTGCCGGCGTCACCCACTTGAACGACTGAGCGGTGACCCGCAGCCCCGGCAGAACCCCCAGCCCCGCCGGCCGGCGCGATAGCCGCCCGTGCCGGAGGGAGGAACAGGCGACGACCCCCGGGAATCTGTGGCAGATACTTGTTCAGCAGCCATACGCAGCCGAGGGACAGGGCCAGACCGCCGAATATGACCCTCAGGCCGGTCTTCAGGCCCAGCCAGGTGGTGGGCATCCGGGGCACGATGATCGGGCCGGGCTCGGCGGGGACGAAGGTGGCGATCAGGCCCACCAGGACCAGCAGGATGCCGAGGATGCCGGCGACCCCGAAGCCGGGGATGATGAAGACCTCCACCAGCATCAGGATCACTCCCAGCAGGACCAGCAGGATCTCCCAAGCGTCGGCCAGCCCGGTCAGATAAGGGGCCCCGAGGAAGATGATCAGGGCGACCAGCGCCACCCCGGCACCCACGAACTGGCCCGGGGCCTGGAACTCGGCGTAGGCCCCCAAGGCGATGAGCATCATGAGGACGGTCCGCACCAGCGGGGAGCTGAGGAAGTCGGCCAGGGCCTCGGACCAATTGGGCACCGACCGGGTGAGGTCTCCGGAGATGTCGTAGTGGGCCCGCAGCTCGGCGCGGTTGCTGATGATGGCCTTGGCGAAGCCGTAGGCGACCGCTTCGCTCTGGGTGAGGGTCAGGAGATCGCGTTCCTTGACCACCGGCTGCAGGACGTCGATAGCCTTGCCGGTAGTGGGATCGTTCATCTTCTGGACCGGCCGCCAGGCGCCGCCCTCTTCCGCGAGCAGTGCTTCCTTGTTGCGCTCGAGGATGAACTTCCGCGTCCCGCCGGGCCCGTCTTCCATCCACCAGACCTCTTGGCCCAGCCGAACCATGGACTCACACAGCAGCGGATCGTAGCCATTACGGAGGGCACTATCGCGGAATTCCTTGAGGATGGGACTCTCGGCCTTGGCTCGCTCGGTCTTGCCCAGCTCCTGCAGGCCATCCATGGAGATGATGATCGGGGCGCAGTCACCGATGCTGCTGGAGTTGGCCATGACCACCTCGTTGCAGGCCAGGGAGATCATCGCCCCGGCGGAGTAGGCGTCCTGGTTGACCCAGGCGACGGTTTCCAGGTCGGTGAGGTTCTTGATGTACTTGCAGATATCCAGAGCGCTGCTGACCAGGCCGCCGGGGGTGTTCATCTCGAAGATGATCATGCCGGCCCCGGCCTGGCGGGCGTCCTCGATGCGCCGCTTCATGCTGACCAGGGTGACGTCATTGATCTCGCCGTTGATGGTGACGATGGCGGCCCGCCGGGCGGAGTCGGCCGGCAGGGTGGTGGCTTTGTCTTCCTGGCCGACCGCAGTCAGCGCTAAGGCGGCCACCAGGCAGGCGATGCGCGCCGCCCGGGCGGTAGGTGATCTTGGGGTCCTGCTGGCACTGTCCGACATGGCCGAGGGTCCTCAATCGGGGGCCGCGCCACCCGCTACCGGCCCGCCAGGCGCTGGACTAGGCGCCTCGACCGCCGACCCCGGGTCGCCGTAAAGTCTCCGCAACGCCGTAGTTTGGCCGAGAACTGTCGCCTGACGCAGCCCGCTGGGCCCGCGTCCTATTCTAGTCTACCCAGAGTAAACGTAACAACCGAGGCGACATTCACTATGAAACACCGCGCCGAGCAGAACCGAGTGCCCCCGCCAGGGCTCGGGCGTAGGCCGACCGGACCGGCCATCGGCCGCGGGACCGGACATCTGGCCCCCTGGCTCCACCGGGCGGTGCTCACTTCCTCGGCACGTAGGCCGACAGCAGCTCGACCGTCGATGATTCGGAAACGGCCGCCTTGCCGAACCCGGGCCGGCCTCCGGCGGCAACGCTGGCCTGCTGGGCCTCGTCCAGGTTGCTGATCATCATGATGGGGATTCCGCTCAGGGTTTCGTCAGCCTGGGCCTGCCTGAGTAGCTCGATCCCCTCACTACCGTCGGCGAAGACCAAGCGATTAAACAGGACCAGATCGTAGCGGGTTCGGCGCATACGCTCGAGGGCCTGATCGACGAACATGGTTCGATCCACCGCGATATCGAAGTGGGTGGTCAGCATCTGCAGAATCATCGCGTGGTCGGGGTCGCAGTTTCCGACATCTAGAACTTTGGCCTGGGGTTCACCCATCCGTTGTCCCTCTCTCATCGGGTCGCCGCCGTCTTGTTGCCCGCAGGGAGCCGGCGGACTAGAGTCTCGCGTCTGAACGGTGCCGCGGCGTTTCAGCGCCCTCTGGGTGAGGGGTTGTGGTCGCCGCCGGCACCACCTGAGTGGGGGATTGTAGCGTCCGGCCCGGGCGAGGTCCCGGAGGGCGGTCGGAGGTTATGGGCCGCCCGGGTTATCTGTACGGGGGGCGAAGGCTTGGCGCCAGGCCAAGGATGAAGAAAATCGACATTTTTGGGTAGTCAGATGGCCGCTGCCGTCCGATCACGGTAGAAGCGGGCGAGTGGGTAATCCCGATGCAACCCCCCAGAACACCAAGGAAGACGCGATGAGCATCAGCCAGATAGCCAGAACCATCGGTGAATCCGTCACTCTGAAGATGAACGAGACCGCGGCCCTCCTGCGGGCCAAGGGTGATCCGGTCATCCACCTCGGCGGAGGCGAGCCCAAGACCAAGGCCCCCATCGACGCCCTGATCAATGCCGCCGCCCTGCTGAACTCCGGCGAGATCCGCTACGCCCCCGCCGACGGCATCCCCGCCTTGAAGAAGGCCATCATCCACTATACGGAGGAGTTCTACGACCGGTCGGTCGAGCCCAAGAACGTGATGGCCTCGGGCGGGGCCAAGCAGGCCGTCATGGTCGCCCTCCAGGCCATCCTCAACCCCCAAGAGGAGGCCATCTTCCCGGCGCCCTACTGGGTGAGCTATCCGGAGATGGTCCGGCTCTGCGGGGCCGTACCCGTGCCGGCCCTGGCGGAAGACGGGAGCTGGTATCCGCGGCTTGCGGACCTCGAGGCAAAGGTCGGCTCCTACACCAAGGTGGTGATCATCAACAGCCCCAACAACCCCACCGGGGCCATGTACTCCGAGGAATTCATCGCTGACATCGTCGAGTTCTGCGAGAAGCGCGATCTATACCTGATCATGGATGACATCTATCACCGCCTGCTCTTCGACGGTCGCCAGCCGATCAATTGCTATCGCTTCGCCAAGGACAAGGGCGAGAACTCCAAGCTGATCGTGATCAACGGGGTGTCCAAGCAGTACGCCATGACCGGCTTCCGCATCGGCTGGGCGGTGGCCAACAAGAAGCTGATCGCGGCCATGACCAACATCCAGGGCCACCAGACCTCGGGGCCGTCGGTGCTCTTGCAGCAGGCTGCCGTGGGGGCCATCAACGGCCTGCAATCCAGCGTGGAAAGCCTGCGGATGACCCTGGAGAACAACCGCAACATTATGGTCCAGCAGTTGGAGTCCTTCGAGGGGGTGAAGGTCAGCAAGCCCGACGGCGCGTTCTACTGCTTCGCCGACTTCAACTGCTATGAGAAGAACTCGACCAAGCTGGCCAACTTCCTGCTGGAGAAGGTCCAGGTGGTCACCGTGCCGGGAGGAGAGTTCGGCGTGGAAGGCCACCTCCGATTGAGCAGTTGCGGCTCGATCAAGGACATCACCAGTGGCATCGAACGGATGAAATGGGCCCTGGACCCCAATTCCCCCAACGAGCTTTACATCGGTGACCGAAAGCTGGTTCGGGATTGGAGTTGAGCCATGCTGATTCATGAAATCAGGCCTAGGAATCTGCTTTCGTTCGGTCCCGACACCGCGTCACTTCCTCTGAACAATCTGAATGTGCTGATCGGACCGAATGGCTCTGGCAAGTCGAATCTCATAGAGGCACTTAGCCTGCTTCAAGCGGCACCTACGCACTTGGCGACCCCGGTGCGCGAGGCTGGCGGCATTCGAGACTGGATCTGGAAAGGCGACCCAAGATCAACAGCATCCCTCGACGTTGTGGTGGAAAACCCCAAGAGCGGTCAACAGCTTCATCACGTGATTGAGTTCGCAGAATCGGCGCAGAGGTTTGAATTGATCGGCGAACTAATAGCGGGCGCGGATACATCCACGCCCGGTGCCAAGGTGGAGGTCTACTTCAGAATTTACAGGGGCGAGCCAACGTTACGTACGCGCCTCGGCCGGAAAAGGGATCTGCAGCGGACGGATGTTACATTGGACGAGTCGATCCTCTCGCAAATCAAGGATCCGAACGAGTATCCCGAGATCACGTGGCTGGGATCTGTTTACTCGCACATCCGCCTCTATCGGGAATGGGAGTTTGGCCGATACACCCAACTGCGCCAACCGCAAAAGGCCGACCAGCCGAACGATTTTCTGAGACCCGACGGCACAAACCTCGGACTCGTGCTGAATAGGCTTGGACTCGAAAGCAGCGTCAAGCGCCCCCTGCTGGAGAACCTGCGAGAGCTCTACGATGGCATCGAGGACTACCATGTACAAGTCGAGGGCGGAACGGTTCAAGTATTCCTCCAAGAGTCAGGCTTCACGATTCCGGCGACTCGCCTGTCAGACGGGACCTTGCGGTACTTGTGCCTGCTGGCCATCCTGTGTCATCCATCGCCGCCGCCCTTGGTGTGCATCGAGGAACCCGAGCTAGGATTGCACCCGGATGTCCTGCCCACCATCGCCAGACTGCTTCAAGAAGCAGCCACGAAGACGCAGCTCGTCGTGACCACGCACTCTGATATCCTCGTTGACCAGCTTACCGAAACACCTGAATGCGTGGTGGTCTGCGAGAAGTCCGAGGGGCAAACGACCATGAAACGCCTCGATCGCAAGCAACTGGGCAATTGGCTGGAGAAGTACCGGCTTGGAGAGCTTTGGACAAAAGGCGAAATCGGAGGGGCCCGCTGGTGAAAGTGAGACTATACGTGGAGGGTGGTGGTGATAGTCGCTCTCTACACATCGAGTGCCGCCGAGGATTTCGCAAGTTGCTCGAGAAGGCCGGTTTCGAGGGGCGCATGCCGTCGACGCGCGCATGCGGAGGCCGTGACTCGGCATTCGACGATTTCAAGACCGCAGTGAGAGAGGCTTCCACCGACGATTTCCCAATCCTCCTCGTTGACAGTGAGGCTCCCATCACGGAACAGCCATGGAAGCACCTTCAGAAACATGACCGTTGGGAACAACCTCAGGGCACAAACGATGACCAAGCCCAGCTAATGGTCCAGTGCATGGAGACATGGTGCGTCGCCGACCGCGATGCGTTGCGGCGATTCTTTGGTCAACAGCTGCAGGAGAGCGCCCTGGTGCCACATGACGACCTCGAACAGCGGTCGAAAGCCGATGTTCAGCAAGCCCTGGAGAAGGCCACTCGGGAGTGCGGACGCGATCGATCCTACAGGAAGGGCAGACGGTCTTTCCAGTTGATCGCAGAACTAGATCCGCGCACTCTGAAAAGCCGGCTGCCTCATTTCGCGAGACTTTGCGAGGTCCTGGGCGAGAAGCTGGGTGTGAGCCCGGGCTGATGGGGATGAGCAATGCCGACTTGTCGGACTTACAGGTTCACCAAACTTCATTGAGGACTTTGCTTTCGCGCGGAGCAACGCCATGAAATACCTAGAATTCAACACCCCCGCCGGAAAACAGGCCAAGGACTTGGCCAGTGACTTCGGCCTGAAGAACCACGGGCTGACCCATCTGGATCGGGTCTACTGGAACCTGCCGACCGCGGCCCTGTATGAGGAGGCCATCTTCCGGAACGAGGGCCACCTGGCCACCGGAGGCCCGTTCCTGGTCCACACCGGCAAGCACACCGCCCGGGCCGCGGCCGACAAGTTCGTCGTCCAGGAACACGACACCGAAGAGAAGATCTGGTGGGGCGAATACAACCGCCCGTTCAGCCTGCAGAAGTTCAACGCCCTGCTCACCCGCCTGCAGGCCTATCTGCAAGGCCAGGAGCTGTTCGTCCAGGACTGCTACGCCGGCGCCGACCCCGAGTATCGCCTGCCGGTCCGCATCATCACCGACCAGGCCTGGCACAGCCTGTTCGCCCGCAACATGTTCCTGGCCTCCTCGGACCGCGACGCCCTAAAGCGCCACGTCCCCGATTTCACGGTCATCGCCAGTCCCTCCTTCAAGGCCGATCCCAAGATCGACGGGACCCGGTCGGAGACGGCCATCGTCCTCAACTTCGCCGCCCGGCTGGCCATCATCTGCGGCACCTGCTATGGCGGGGAGATCAAGAAGACCATCTTCACGGTGCTCAACTACCTTTTGCCGCTGCAGGACGTCATGGCCATGCACTGCTCGGCGAACGTGGGCGCCGAGGGCGACGTGGCCCTGTTCTTCGGACTCTCCGGCACGGGCAAGACCTCGCTGTCCGCCGACCCGCGGCGCCGGCTGATCGGCGACGACGAGCACGGCTGGAGCGACGAGGGCGTCTTTAACTTCGAGGGCGGCTGCTATGCCAAGGTCATCCGCCTGTCGGCCGAGCACGAGCCGCAGATCTACGCCTGCACCCGGCAATTCGGCACCATCCTGGAGAACGTGGTCTATGACCCGACGTCCCGCCGGATCGACCTGGACGACGACATGCTCACCGAGAACACCCGGGCCTCCTATCCCCTGGAGATGATCCCCAACGTGATGCCCGACAAGATGGCCCGCTCCCATCCCAAGAACGTCATCTTCCTGACCTGCGATGCCTCCGGGGTGATGCCGCCGATTGCCCGGCTGAACATGGACCAGGCCATGTATCACTTCATCAGCGGCTACACCTCGAAGATCGCCGGCACCGAGATCGGCCTGGGCATCGAGCCGCAGATCACCTTCAGCGCCTGCTTCGGGGCCCCGTTCATGGTCCACCACCCGTTCAAGTATGCCGAACTGCTCAGCAGGAAGATGATCAAGCACGACGTCCGCTGCTGGCTGGTCAACACCGGCTGGACCGGCGGACCCTTCGGGATCGGCAAACGCTTCAGCATCCACCACACCCGGGCCCTGCTCAACGCGGCCCTGGAGGGCCGGCTGGAGAAGGTGGAATATCGCCAGGACAAGCTGTTCGGCTTCCAGGTGCCCACCACCTGCCCGGATGTCCCCGCTGACGTGCTGGATCCCTCCAACACCTGGGGCAGCAAAGACGACTACTGGAAGCGCTACGACGGCCTGGCGGCCCGCTACATAGAGAACTTCAAGCACTTCAAGACCGGCTGCTCACCAGAGGTCGCCGGCGCCGGGCCGAAGCGACTGGCGTAGGTGGACAGCGTTGAACCCTCCACCCGCCGAGCGATTGCCTGCACTTGTGGGGAGGTAGGGGAAATTCTCATTCGGGATAGTGGGTGAGCGAGGACGCTCCTGTCGGCACGGCACGCCGGCATAGGCTGAGTCATTTCGAGGGGGCTACTCGGGCGATTACGGCTCCGACGGTTTGGCCGTCGCGCCAGCCGTTCTTTTGGTATTGCGGGAAGCTCGGGTCGGGCTGTCCGCGGGGCTCGCCGTGGCAGCGGAGACATGCCCCGCTGGCGGTGATGGGTTCGCCGTAGTAGTAGGCTTCGGGGGTGATCCGCTCGGTAAGGGTGGCGGATTTCTTCATTTCGGCGAGCATCTCGAGGGCCACGTCGTCGCCGGCGTTGTTGGGATTGCGCGGCTCGTCGACCACCATCTTCACCCAGGCCCGCCCGCCGGTGGCGTGGGGAACTTCGTCGGCGAATATGCCGTCGGCCACCGCGGCAGGAAGAATGAGATTCTTGGCCAGGGAACGCTGGTAGAGTGTGTCCACTCCGGGCACCGGTGATTGGCTGCGCCCGTAATGGCCGGCGATTACGCCTCTGGTTCGCAATTCGAGCCTGACCAAGAGGTAAGCCAACTCCTGGTCGCCTTGCTTGTTTACGTAGGGCCGATCGTCGGCCGGGCCTTCGGGCAGGCTGCTCGGCCCGGCGGTAAGCAGGGTGCCGGTGAAGGAGAGGCCGAGGATGAACAGCACCACGACCGCGCTGACCAGGACCCGGTTCGCTGATTTCGTCTTCATGGTCTTGCACTCCCCATTCGCAAGTTGACTCATTGTCCTTGTTGACCACCTGCCATTATGGCCAGCAGAGGGGCGACTACCAACCAATTAATCAAGCTGCTTAACTACTTTCCTTGGCGGCGGGGCCGGGAGACCGCAGTCATGTCCGATAAGGCGGGCGGCCTGAGAGGGGGGCGCTGCACGGGATGACTGGGCTATTCAAGATAGAGTCTCGTTCCAGCTTCGAGGGCCTCGACGGGCAGGTTCCGCTCGGCGAGCTGGGCGGCGTCGAGGGCCAGCAGGGGGCTGATCTCGAAGGTGCCGTCGGGCTCGCCATCCGGGGTGCGGGGGACCTGGTGCCCGGCAGACTCCAGCCAACGGACGGCCCGGCGATTCATGTCCCGGCGGGCGGTCTCCATCGAATCGACCCCGGTGGCGTTTTTGACCGGGCTGAACTCTTCGGCCCGGGAGGTCTCCATCACCATCGGATGGCGGGCCAGGGGCAAGGCGTCGAAGATGAACGACTCGAGCTTGACCGCGTTGGGCTCGGTCGGCTCGAGGCGCCGGCCGGTGGCCTGGTCAACATAGGGTGCTTTCTTGACCGCCCGATGCCAGGGCAAGGCGAAATTAGCCGCGTCACGGGTCAGGCCCTCGACGAAACCGCGGGACAGCAAGTGTACCGCGATGTTGCCGGCGTCGAACTTGCGGGAGCCGTCCGGGTTCCGGGCCCGGGCCAGCCGCTCGGGCAGGTCGGAGTATTCGATGACCACCAGCCTGCCGCCGGCCCGGGCGAAGTTGCCTACCCGCTCGAAGTCGTCGGCCTTGGGCAGGGCCTTGCTGGACATCTCCGAGCCGTGCAGGTCGTGCAGGCCGATGAAGGCCGGGTCCAGGCAGGCCACCAGGGGGTTGTCCACCTGGAAGTAGCTGATGATCTCGACGCCCCGATCGGCCATGTCGGCCAGCATGCCGGTTCGGGCCAGGGCCAGCAGCGTGCCGCCGTGGCCGTCGGGGGCCAGGGCCAGGCGATGCTGCTGATCGAGCAGCATCTTGCCGTGGAGGTCGAAGGCCGGCATCACCCCCTGGGGGAAGAAGCAGACCCGCTCGGCAGCCAGGCCAAAGTAGGAGTGCTCCCGGAAGAATGCTCTGGTTGCCTGGTCGTTGGCCGGGCTGGTCATGATGTACCACGGCGTGGGGCAGTCGTAGCGGCGGTCGGTGGCCCGGATGGCTTCGGCAAAAAGCTGAAACAGGGGTTTGTTCTTGATCGGGGAGATCGGCAGGGCCCCTTTCGGGCCGTCGAAGCCCAGGCGCGTGCCCTGGCCGCCGGCCACGGTGAGTGCCGCGACCTTGCCGGCAGACAGCAAGGCCCGACCCCGCTCGGCCGCCTCGCTGTCAATGGCGGGGCGCGGGATGGCCTGGACGGGTGACCACGAGGCGGTCGAACCCGGTCCCCCGCCACCAGGTCCCCTCGAGTCCTGATCCTGCTGGGCCTGGCCGGCGGTCGCCAGGTCGGCCAGGGCCGGGAGCTGCGACACGTCGATACCGGACAGGTCGTCGAGCAGTTGCTGCCGCTGGGACGGGCCCAGGGACTCCCAGAAGGCCAACACCTGCTCCTGGCCCACCGCCTTCAGTCGAGGATGCAAGTCACGGTAACACGCGTCTAAGGTCTGGGGCATGGGCGTCTCCGCCGCAAACAGGCCGGTCCGCGTTGGTGCGCCGGCTTGATGTGAGTCGGCTGGGTGGTCGATACACTAGCAGGGCATCCAGGACTTATCAACGTGAGCCAGACGAGCGGAAGAAGAACCCAGGACGAGGCCGAGGAAGCCGGGTCCCGGCGCGACTTCCTGAAGCGTTCCCTCACCCTGGCCGCCGCGGCGTCGCTTTCCGATCCGACCATCCTGCTGGGCCAGGCCAAGCTGGGCGGGGATGCGCGCCCGCGGGCTAACGCCAAGCCGCCCATCTCCCGCGTCGTGAGGGTGGTCTCGGAGAGGGTGCTGCCGGTTCGAGTAGTGCAGCCGGCTCTGCTCGAGGACTGTATCAGACTGGGGCTGTGCACGTTCACCCATGAGGAAGACGTGCGCGACGCGTGGCACCGCATCCTCTCGCCGGACGACCTGATCCTGGTAAAATTCAGCCGCTCGGGGGCGGAGCAGATCGGCACTAACCCGCCGATGGTTACCGAATTGCTCCGCTCGCTGGCCGCGGCGGGGTGGGACCTCGACAAGATCATGGTCCTGGAAGCCGGACCGGGTGCATCCCTGGTACGCAAGACTCGTCCGGCCGACCAGCGCTGGCAGGGCACCAAGGTGACCTTCGGCAAGTCCGGCAGCGATTCCTTCATCGCCGCCCTGGAGGAGGCCACCGCCGTGGTGAACGTGCCCTTCCTCAAGGCTCATCACCGGGCGACGATGACCGGCTGTCTGAAGAACCTCTCCCACGGGCTGATCCGTCATCCGGCTCGCTTCCACGCCAACGGGTGTGATCCGGCGATCGGCGAGATTGTGGCCTCGGAGCCCATACGCTCGAAATTGAAGTTGAATATCGTCAACGCCCTGAGGGTGCCGTTTGATCGAGGCCCGGAGGCCGGAGAGGGAGAAATGCACTCGACCGGCACTCTCCTGGTGGGCACCGACCCGGCGGCCTGCGATGCGGCCGGCTACGCCCTCCTCAATGAAGTCCGATCACTCCATGAATTGGGCCCTCTCCTCCCGGGGGCCGCCCTGCCCAGGCAGCTGGCCACCGCCGCCCGATTGGGGCTCGGCAGGGTCGATGCGGAGCAGATTGATATCCAGAGGGTGGACGCATAGGCCGATTACCCACTACCGGGGCCCTCGGAGCCGGTGACCGGGCCATGGGTGGCCGACCGGCAGCTCCGGAAAAACCCGCCCCGCCGCCCCCAGAGGGTTGACAGGCTCGGCGGATGAGTGTAGCATAATGTGGTGATAAGTGGGGTTTCAGAGGCGGAGCCCCGTTCGAGACGAGAGGTTTTCGTGGAGGTTAGGGACCTCGGGTACCGCTATCATTGGGCGATGGCCATTCGCCTGAATATTCCATACCGCGGCCGAAATGCCGCACCTTGTTCCTTCGCTTTCGAGTTTCCCTCCTTCTGACCTCACGCCTTTGACCTGGAGCACCGCCGCCGCGTGATTGTCGGCCCCCGATGAGGGCCGCACCCAGCGGCACCACGAGCCCCCCGCAACAGTACTGGACCAGGAATACAACCAGGAAGGATGATTGGGGGGGGGAATGATCGGCAGGCGCGACGGCCGCTGCCGTCGTCGTCGGCAGGGATTAGTAAGACTGTTCTCGTCGGGCACGATGAGTTCCCATCGGTCTATCAGGCCATGGGAGCCTGAGGTCCGCCGGGGCGGTCTCTTTGGGGCCCGAGCCCTCGGCAATTGTTTGTTGAGGATCTCTCGGGCATGAACCGGTGAGAGCGTGGGCTCAGGCAACATGCCCGCGCCAGGTGGTTGGTGAGGTTGGCGTTACCAAGGTCGCCATCCGATGCGGACTAGGAGTTCCGGCTCCGGTCCGGCCCCAGCTTTTATATGTAGTTGTTGGAAGCACTTTGGTCATGCTGGTTGACCCGATCATCAAGACGAGCAGTTGCCATTAAGGAGATCTTTTATGAAAAGATCAAGAGCGTTTACCCTGATTGAGTTGCTGGTCGTGGTCGCGATCATCGCGCTGCTGATCTCGATCTTGCTGCCCAGCCTCTCGCGAGCACGCGAGTTGTCCAAGCGAACTGTATGCGGCGCGAATCTGCGTGGTATTGGGCAGGCGATGTACATCTACGCCCAGGACGATCCCCAGGTCTTCCCGGCCATCGCTCAGACGTTCATGAGCACGTCCAACAACCTGCACCTGTTTTTCCCCCAGGATCGCACCACTGTCCCCTCGACGACCGGCATCCCCTCGCCGACCGTTGACATGTGGGCGGTGGTCAAGGCCAACAACACCACGCCCAAGCAGTTCATCTGCCCGAGCACCACGGACGTACCCGATCCCGCCCAGGACACCACCGCCTATCATGACTTCTTCGGCATCGGGAGTCTCAGCTACGGCTATCAGTACCAGCATGATCCCAATCGCCGGATCATCGGCACCTCTTCCGAGCCTACTTTCCCGTTCATGGCCGATGCGAATCCCTATGTGAAGGGTGGGGTTAAGGGCATCACCTTGCTGGGGGACAGGATGTCGCAGTACCGAGGCAACAGCGCCAACCACACCAATCGGGAAGGGCAGAACGTCCTCTACCAGGACAGCCACGTGTCCTTTGAGAAGGGCCCGGATGTCGGCCTGTCCGGAAACATCAACGGCAACGTTACGGTCTCACGCGGTCGGGATCACTGCTACACGGTCCACGGCTCCGGCACGGGTGCGCCCGTGGACTACGGCGTCCTGCCGCCGATATGGACCGATGCCAACTCCACCGGCACGCTCAACCTCGGCAGTAAGTCGGATGCTTGCATCGTCCCGTAGTGCTGAACTGCAGCTAGGACGTTACTAGAACGCTACAACTGGACGGCGATTCGCTTAGTGAGCGGGTCGCCGTCCTTTTCTGCGCCGAGCACACCGGGCCTTCCGGCCGGACGCCGCACCTTCGACATTCTCCGCCGACCGGTCCGCCGAGACCGAGGCCCGGGTTCACCCCCCGCTCTACTTGCGCTTCCTGATGGCCTCAAACCGCCAGACGTTCTTGACCGTCTTGGCCTTCTCCAAGGACCACATTTCCTTCAACAACGCGTCCTGGACTCTCTCGCCAATTACTCCTTCGGCCAGGGTCCGGAACTTGTACTCGACCTGCTCGTCGGTCATGGGGTTGCCGGCATGGCCGCAGGGGTACTTGACCGTCTTCTCATAGACCGTGCCGTCCTTCAGGTGCAGCCGCAGCCGGTTGGGGATGCCGTCCGGATAGCCGGCGTTCAGGTCGTCGGCCTCGACGATGGTCGTGCGATCGAGCAAGTCCAGATACTTCTTGTTCTTGAACCGCCGGGGCTCGAACGTCTCTCGGGTAACGTCTCCGTCGATCAGGGCGGCAATGGTCATATACCCCATGCTGTGGTCCGCGGTCTCCCGGCTGGTGGGCCGCATCTTCTCCGGCTCGCTGCCGATGATGGAGACCGCCGCCTCGAAAGATTCGATCTCCAGCCGGTCGATGTCCTTCCAGGTGTATCCGTCATCCGCAAACTCGCCGCGGATTTGCAGGGCCGCGTCGATGGAACTCTGGGCATGGTATTCCGCCGGCCAGAACTTGATGTAGGTCTTGTTGATCATGTACCCGGCCGACTTGGATCCCAGCCGGACCTTGAACGGCCCGCCGGTCAGCTGCCGGAACACCCCCTTGGGCCCCTCGAAGATCTCATGGGGACCGGTCAAGCCCTGGCGGGCCAGATTCGCGGCGAAGACCGCGTTGCGGCAGGCATTGCTGAAGGCGCAGGCCTTCCACATGGAGATCTGGCCGGTCCGCGTCTGGCGGGTGGCGATGTTGCAGACCCCGGCCAGGCCCTGGGTGTGGACCATCTGCTCGGGCTTCAGACCCCACAGCTTGGCGGCGGCCAGGCCGGCACTGAAGGCCCCGTAGGTGACGTGATCCCAGCCGTGGGCCCGCAACGAGGCCGCGTCGCACAGGCGGCACTGAATCTCATAGGCGATGACCGTCGCCAGGATCAGGTCCTTGCCGGATCGACCGGCCGCCTGGGCCACCGCCAGGGCGGCGGCGATGTTGTCCGAAGGGTGGGCCGGCTCTTTGGACAAGTAGGTGTCGTTGTAATCCAGGTAGCGGATGTGGGCCCCGTTGGCGAAGGCGGCCATGTCGGGGGTCGTGCGGTGTTTGGTCCCCACCACCACCGAGCCGCCGGTCTTGGTCGGATAGGGCAGGGCGCAGGCGGTCTGTCGGGCGATGGTGGCCGGCTTGGAGTGGTACGCCCCCAGGGCGGTACCCAATGAGTCGATGAACCGCCTCTTGGTCTCGTGGACGGCGTCCTTGGTCAGGTGGCTGTACTTGAGCTTGTAGGTCCAGTCGGCAAGTTGCTCGGCAAGTAGCATGTCAGGGGTCCTCAACACGGGAAACGTCAAAACGTCAAAAAGCCGAATCGCCAGGAATTCGAAACGCCGGGAAGTCAAGACCCTGCTAAGCGAAGAGCCGAGGATCAGGAGGTTGGGGCGTCCAGACGCCAGGGTGCCCGATCCTCGGAACGGCCGAGGTGTGCCGCTGCGGGGATTCGGGGCTGAGGCGGCGATTATAGCGATCGATACCGCCTGCGAAAGGGCCTGCCGGCCTGCGGCCCGGACCGTCGGATCGAGTGCCGACCCGAGGGCCCCGGGATGCGGCGGGCTTGTCGGCGGGTCGCCGGGGTACTACAACCTGGGGGCTGATTGACCAGGGGAGCGAAGATGACCACTGCCAGGCTTGGACCGACCGACAGCCCGCCGCGGATGCAGGTGGGTGATCTGACTATCACCATCCTGGACGGGGGGCAGTTCTGGCTGGACGGCGGGGCGATGTTCGGAATCATCCCCAAACCACTCTGGTCCAGGCTGGTCGAGGTCGACCAGGCCAACCGCATCCCGCTGGCGATGACCTGCTGCCTGGTGGAGACCGCCGGCCGGCGGGTCCTGATCGAGACCGGGGCGGGGGTCCGGGCGAAGTACAGCGAGAAGGAACAGGCTTTCTTCCGCCTCGGCGAAGACTGGATTCTCGACTCGTTGCAAGCCGTCGGCGTGGAGCGGGAGTCGATCGACTACGTGATCGTCACCCACCTGCACTTCGATCACGCCGGCGGCGGCACCATGCCCAAGACCTCGGACCGAGCCGGACACGCAGTCACCTTTCCCAACGCCCGCTACGTCGTGCAACGCGGCGAATGGGAAGACGCCGCCAGCGGCCAGGCGGTCATGACCGGCACCTACCGCCCGGAAAACCTGGCCCCGCTGGAGGAGGCCGGAGTGCTGTCGCTGGTCAGCGGCGACGCCGAGATCGTCCCCGGCGTGTCGGTCCGCCTGATGCCCGGGCACACTCCACACCACCAGGGGGTGGTCCTGGAGAGCGGCGGTCAGCGGGCCGTCCAGCCTGGTGACATGATGCCCACCGCCGCCCACGTGGGTCTGCGGCACAACATGGCCTACGATCTGCTGCCGATTGACAACATGCACAGCAAGGAGCAACTCCTCAGGGCCGGCCAGGACGGGTCCTGGGGCCTCCTGCTGGGGCAGGATCCGGGCCGGGTGTTCTGGGGTATTGGGGAGGATGACCGAGGGCGATTCTCGCTCATCCCGGGTGCGTGAAGCGCCGCCCAACGCCGCCATCCGCCGCTCATCGACGGCCGCCCCTCTCAGGTCCAAGTCTAGCTGTGAGCGGGACTTATGAACCGAATTGACCGTGTTCCACGGTGCACTATAATGGGCCCATCGCTTGAGGGGGGCCTAGCGGCCAGTCGGCCCGGCACAGGTCCCGTTTTCTACCGAATCAGTCCTGGCACCCGGATGTGAGTACACCACGATGGAGTTTGAACTACCTGAAGACCTGGCGGCTTTTCGCGACGTGACCCGGGAGTTTGCCGCGGAGAAGATCGCCCCGGCGGCCCGCCAATGGGACGCCGAGAAGTGGATCCCCGAGGAGGTGGTCGCCGAAGCCGGACGGATCGGCCTGATGGGCGTGACCACCCCGGAGAAGTACGGCGGAGTCGGACAGAGCATGCTGGCCATGTCGGTGATCCTCGAGGAGATCGCCCGGTGGGACGGCTCGATGGCCCTGCTCCTCGAGGCCCACAACGGCCTCTGCCTCCAGCACCTGAACATTGCCGCCAGCGAGGAACAGAAGACCAAGTACCTGCCCGATTTGGCCGCCGGCAAGATGGTCGGTTCCTGGTGTCTGAGCGAGCCCGGCTGCGGTACCGACGCCGAGGCCCTGACCACCAGGGCGGAAGAGACTTCCGCCGGGTGGGTGCTCAACGGTCAGAAGTTGTGGGTCACCAGCGGCAAGCGGGCCGGCCTCTATGTGGTCATGGCCCGAACCAAGCCCGAGCGCGGCTCACGGACCATCTCCGCCTTCATCGTCGAACGGGGGGCCCCGGGCATGGAGATCGGTGAGCCCGAAGACAAGATGGGCATGCGCGGCACGGATACGGTCCCGGTGAGCTTCGAGAACTGCGAGATCCCGGAGGATCATCTGATCGGCGAGCTTCACCATGGCTATGTAGACGCCCTGAAGGTGCTGGATGAGGGTCGCTTCTCAGTGGGGGCGATCTCCGTCGGCCTGGCCCGGGGCTGTCTGGAGGAGGCCCTGCGCTATGCGGGAGAGCGGCAGGCCTTCGCCAAGCCGTTGCACGGTCACCAGGCTATCCAGTTCATGCTGGCCGACATGGAGACCGAGATCGAGGCCGCCCGGCTGCTGGTGCGTCAGGCGGCCTGCGCCCACGACGCGGGCCGCCCGGACAAGAAGCTGTGCTCGATGGCCAAGCTGATGGCCTCGGAGATGGCCAGCCGGGCAGGCTGGAATGCCATCCAGATCTTCGGTGGGGCCGGCTACACCAAGGATGTCTGCGTCGAGCGGTTGCTGCGGGACAACAAGTTGTGCGAGATCGGCGAGGGCACCAGCGAGGTTCAACGGATGTTGATCGCCCGCGAGGAGTACCGCCGGCGGAGCGCGTAGCCATTGGGGATGAGCGGCAATCCCGGCCGCGGCAGGCGAGTCAGTATTCCGGCCGGCAACTCGGCCGGGCAATCGAGGCTGGTAGCGAGAGCGGAGAACCATGACGGACACAGAGATCGGCAGCGAGATTCCGTTCGGATACGACCTGGACGAAGACCATCAGATGATTCGGGACAGCATTCGGGAGTTTGCCCGAGAGGTGGTGTCCCCCGGGGCCATAGATCGGGACATCAAGGCGGAGTTTCCCGCGGAAGTCATCAAGCAGCTCGGGCAGATGGGCTATCAGTCGATCTGCGTTCCGGAGGAGTACGGCGGGCCCGGCCTGGACACCCTGGCCTCGGCCATCATCGTCGAGGAGCTGGCCTACGCCGACGCCTCGGTCGCGGTGATCAACAGCGTACAGAACTCGCTGTGCATAGACCCCATCATGATGTGCGGCACCGAGGAGCAGAAGAAGAAGTGGCTGCCCCCCATGACCCGCGGTGAGTGTCTCAACTGCTTCAGCCTCAGCGAGGCCGACTCCGGCTCGGATGCCGGGGCGATGAAGTGCCGGGCCGATCTCCAGGGCGACCAATGGGTCATCAACGGCACCAAGTTGTGGGTGACCACCGGGGCGGAGGCCGATCTGATCATCCTGTTCGTGCGCACCGAGGACGCCGACCGGCGCAACGCCAGTTGCCTGATCGTCCCCACGGAGACGCCCGGAGTGCAGGTCGGCAAACACGAGGACAAGATGGGCATCCGCGGGAGCAGCACCACCGAGTTGATCTTCGAAAACGCCCGGGTGCCGGAGGAGAATCTGCTGGGGGAGCGCGGTCGCGGCCTACGGATCGCCCTGAAGGCCGTCGACGGCGGCCGGGTGGGCATCGGGGCCCAGGCCCTGGGCATCGCCCAGGCGGCCCTGGACAAGGCCGTGGACTACGCCTTGCAACGCAAGCAGTTCGGCAGGCCGATCGCCGACTTCCAGGCCATCCAATGGAAGATCGCCGACATGGCCACCCGCATCGCCGCCTCCCGGGCCCTGCTCTACAAGGCCTGCTGGTCCAAGGACCAGAAGAAGCACGCCCTGCACATTCCGGCCATGGTCAAGGTCTATGCCGCCGAGACGGCGAGCTTCTGCGCCAACCAGGCCATTCAGATTCTCGGGGCCATGGGCTACTGCCGGGAGAGCGAGGTGGAACGCTACCTCCGCGACGCCAAGATCACCGAGATCTACGAGGGGACCAGCGAGATGCAGCGGGCGACCATCGCCGAAACGCTGATCAAGAACCCGGACCGCGTCGCGGCGGTCTAGGCGATTGCCGCTTTCCGAATTTGAATTGGCGGGTGGTAAGGGCGGGGTCCCGCCGCAACAACAAGAGCCCCCGAGTTCGCTCGGGGGGGCAACCATGTTACCGGAGCATTTCCGCCGACCAAGGCCGGCGACTCCGGGCGGCCAGGTTTGGAGATTGTGATGAACCCTCAAAGTGTGATTGTCGCTGCTAAGCGCAGCCCCATCGGAAAGTTTCTTGGAAGTCTTACCCCGCTGAGCGCCCCCAAGATCGGCGCCGCGGCGGCCAAGGGTGTCCTGCAAAGCGTGAGCTGTCCTCCCGACGCGGTGGACTGGATTACCGTCGGCCAGGTGTTGCAGGCCGGGGTGGGTCAGAATCCCGCCCGGCAGGTGGCCCTGGGAGCCGGCTGTGCCGAGACCATCACCGCGGTGACCCTCAATCAAGTGTGCGGCTCCGGCCTCCGGGCGGTGATGGACGCCGACAACAACATCCGCCTCGGCCAGGCGACCATCGCCCTGGCCGGCGGCATCGAGAACATGTCCGCCGCACCCCACCTGATCCGCGGGCTGCGAACCGGGGGCACCAAGTTCGGCAACGCCACCGCCGAAGACGAGATGCAGTTCGACGGGTTGACCGACGCCTACGAGGGCTCGGCCATGGGCGTGATCGCCGACTATACCGCCGGGAAGTATGGAGTCACCCGCGAGGACCAGGACCGCTTCGCCCTGGAGAGCCACCAGCGGGCCGGCCGGGCCCAGGCCGAGGGCGCGTTCCAGGCGGAGATCACCTCCATCGAGGTCCCCGCCGGCCGGAAGAAGACCGTCATGTTCGAGGCCGACGAGACCATCCGCGCCGACACTACCATCGAAAGCCTGACCGGCCTCCGCCCGGCCTTCGGCAAAGAAGGCACGGTCACCGCGGGCAACGCCTCCCAGATCTCCGACGGGGCGGCCATGGTGCTGATGACCTCCGCCGACGAGGCCGCCAAGCGCGGTTGGAAGGTCCGAGCCCGGGTCCTGGCCCATGCCACCTTCGGCGTGGCCCCCAAGGAGTTGTTCCTGGCCCCGGTCGGGGCGGTGAAGCTGGCCGTGGAGCGGGCCGGCCTGAAGCTGAGCGACATCGACCTGTTTGAACTCAACGAGGCCTTTGCCGTCCAGTCAGTGGCCTGCCTCCGCGGGTTGGAATTGGACGCCAATCGAGTCAACGTCTTCGGCGGCGGGATCGCCCTGGGCCATCCCATCGGGGCCAGCGGCACGCGCATCCTGGTCACCCTGCTCAACGCCCTCGAACGCCGCGACGCCAAACGCGGCGTGGCCTCCCTCTGCCTGGGCGGCGGCAACGCGGTGGCCATGGTGATCGAGCGGTAGGGAGTCGGAACAGAACCAGGTTTGCCCAAGAGAGCCGCCGACTTCAGTCCGCGCGGTTTCACGGATAAGTAAGCTGCATCATGGAGAACAACACCTGAGTGAGTAAGGAGCTGACATGGCAATTGATGCGACAGTGATAATCGGATCGGGCACCATGGGCCGGGGTATCGCCCAGGTCGCCGCGACCGCCGGGTTGAAGGTCTGGATATATGACCGCGATGCCGCCCAGATGACCGGGGCCTCCCAGGCCATCGAGAAGAGCCTCTCCAAGCTGGTCCAAAAGGAGAAGCTGGACGCCCAGACGGCCGATACCGCCCGGGCCAACCTGAAGATGTGCACCTCCCTGGAGGAGATCGACTGGCCCAAGGTGGGCATCGCCATCGAGGCCATCTTCGAGAACTTCGACGCCAAGGTGGCGTTGTACCAGGAGCTACAGAGCCGCCTGACCCCGGAGGCCATCCTGGCCAGCAACACCAGCAGCATCAGCATCACCAAGCTGGCCGCGGCCACCGACCGCCCGGCCAGGTTCATCGGCATGCACTTCTTCAACCCCGTGCCCTTGATGTCGCTGGTGGAGGTCATCCGCGGGATGCAGACCGACAGCGCCACCGTCGAGACGGTCAACACCCTGGCCGAGCGAATGGGCAAAAACCCTCTTCCCTGCAACGACAGCCCGGGCTTCGTCAGCAACCGGGTGCTGATGCCCATGATCAACGAGGCCGCCTACGCCCTGATGGAAGGCGTGGCCGAGGCCGAGAACATCGACGAGATCATGAAGCAGGGCTGCAACTTCCCCATGGGCCCGTTGACCCTGGCGGACTTCATCGGCCTGGACGTGTGCCTGCACATCATGGAAGTGCTGCACCGCGACCTGGGCGACCCCAAGTTCCGCCCCTGTCCCCTGATCCGCAAGCTAACCGACGCCGGCCGCCTGGGCCGCAAGAGCGGCCAGGGTTTTCACGACTATCGGAAATAATCGCCGCCCCGACGATTCGTCCCCACGAATGCCTGGTGGAGAGTCCCGGCGTCACCTGAAGCCCCGCCACCCGGCACAAAGCGATCAGAGCCGCGACCGTAAGGGAGCGGTGGATCTCACGTAGCGGTCCTGACACGCCTGACCGCTCCCTGACGGTCGCAACTTCGAACCCCCGGCGGCGTACGTCCTCGCCGGAATGCCCCACCGCTCGGCGAGCTTCACTCGGGACCCTAACGCTGTTATGCTTACAAAACCTGGGAGGTCCGCAGCAATGGCAACCACCGAAGTCCTTTACCAGCAAGACGGCCCGATCGGCCGGATCACCTTCAGCACCCCCAGCGGCATCAACATCCTGTCCACCCCAGTGCTCGAGGCCTTGGGAGCCCGGCTCGACGAGATCGCCCGCCAGCCCGAGGTCCGGGTGCTGATCCTGACCGGGGCAGGCAAGACGTTCCTCGCCGGGGCCGACATCTCGGAGATGTCCTCCACGGCCAACGATGCCGGCCGGGCCTTCAGCACGCGCGGCCAGGCGGCCCTGAACAAGCTGGCCCGGTTCGAGCACGCCGTCACCATCGCCGCGATCAACGGGGCGGCCATGGGCGGCGGGTGCGAGCTGGCCCTGGCCTGCGACCTGCGAGTCATCGCCCAGGAGGCTAAAATAGGTCTGCCGGAGGTGCGGCTGGGCCTCATCCCCGGCTGGGGCGGGACGCAGCGAACCCTGGCCCTGCTGGGACCGGCCCGAGCCAGACGACTGGTGCTCACCGGAGGACCCGTCACCGGGGACCTGGCCGGGGAGATCGGCCTGGTGAATGAGGCCGTCCCGGCGACTGAAGTGATGGCTGCCGCCGAAGCCATCGCCGGGCAGATCCTGGCGGGCGGACCGGCGGCCGTGCGGGCCGCCAAGCGGGTCATCTGTACCGCCGAGGCCGCCTGGCAGGAGCGAGGTCTGTCGGCCGAGGCGGAGGCCTTCGGAGAGGCTTTCGGCGGCCCAGAGGGGCGCGAAGGACTCCAGGCCTTCCTGGAAAAACGCCGGCCGAGTTGGGCGACGCCGGCGGAGAAGTGATCGTCGGGGACAACCATGAAGCAGGACAAATCCACCCATCCCGCTGAGATCGGGCCCCATACGACGATTTCCGGCCTCCCCGTGAATGCCTGCTACGGCCCGGCCGACCTGGCCGACTGGGACCCCCAGGCCAAGCTGGGCGAACCAGGGGCCTACCCATTCACCCGCGGCGTACACCAGAACATGTTCCGCGGGAAGCTGTGGACCATGCGGCAGTTCGCCGGCTTCGGGTCCGCCACCCAGACCAACGAACGCTTTAAGTTCCTGTCGGCTCGGGGCCAGACCGGCCTGAGCACCGCCTTCGACCTGCCGACCCTGATGGGCCGTGACAGTGACGACCCGTTGTCCCGCGGCGAAGTGGGCCGCTGCGGCGTGGCCATTGATTCACTGGCCGATTTCGAGACCCTCTTCGACGGCATCCGGCTGAGCGACGTCAGTGTGTCGATGACCATCAACGCCCCGGCGGCCATCCTCCTGGCCTTCTACATCGCCACCGCCGACAAGCAGG
>CAZFMS010000019.1:20492-25167 GCA_964520125.1 uncultured Planctomycetaceae bacterium | reverse complement strand
AAGAGATACAAATTCCGACTCGAAACCCTGTTGCGTTTGCGACAGCAGCAGGAAGACCAGCAGAAGCGGGTGGTGGCCTCCCGGCTGCGCGAAGTCCGCACCCTGCGCGAGAGGGCCCAGTATCTGCAAACCGAGATCGCCCATCACCAGGACCAGACCCGGCTCTCGCTCAGCCAGGCCCGGATGGAACTCGATGAGTTGAAGCTGGGACGCCATTGGCTCATTCGCCTGCGCCGCGGCGTCTTGGCCGCCGACGCCCAGATCACCGCCCAACGAAGCCTGTTGGCCCAGGAAAGGGCCGACCTCACCGAGGCCCGCAGGGAAACCAAGGTCCTCGAGCGGCTCAAGGAGCGGCAGCGCCAGGCCTACCTGGTGGAACTCAACCGCCACGAGCGAGCCGAACTGGATGAAATGAACGTGACCCGCTTTGCCCACGCACTGTTGGCCAGGGGTGATGCAGCATCGTGAAACGGCTCTTTACATTGTTCTCGCTATTGGCCATCGCTCACCTGTCAGCGCTGGCCGGCCTGGCCGGCTATGCGTGGTCCCAAGGCTGGTTGACCCGCGATCGGGTCCTCCGGGCCGCCGCCGTCATTCATGGTCAAGAGGAACTCGCCACCGGCACATCGGACGGGACTGACGCCGAGGCCGAGCCACCCAGGTCCGCCGGGGAGCAGATCCAGCGCAACGTCGAGTCGGAAGAGCGGATCCGAATCGAACTATCCCGCCGGGAACGGGAGATCAAGGACGGCTGGAAGCTGTTGGAGTTGGGACGCCTGGCCTTGCTCCACGAGAAAGAAGCCCTCGAAGCGACCCAGGAACGATTCGCCGTCCAGCAAGAGTCCCGGGCCAAGCAGGCCGGAGACAGCGGCGTGCAAAAGGAGCTGGAGATCCTCTCCGGCATCAAGCCCAAGGAGGCCAAGGAGCTGCTCAAGCTCAAGGAGGACGCCGACGTGGTGCGCGTCCTCATGGCCATGGAATCCCGCAAGGCCCGCAAGATCGTCAGTGCTTGCAAGACCAGCGAGGAGCGCTCGTGGATCGAGCGCGTTTTAGGAAACTTACATGAGCAAAACGCTGCACAGGCGGAGGCCCTGGGCGCAGGCTCCTAGTCATCTGGGAAAGCCTAGTCCATGGGGCCGAATTCGCTTCTGGCCGAGATAACCCGGCCGATAGACCTCCACTCATCGGCTCGGCCGACATTTGCCCCGGCGGAAACACCCGCCGGCAGGTTTAGCGACCGCTTGAGGGATGCGCTCGGCGCTCAGCGCCGCGAGCCCGCGCATTCCCTCCAGGAATCGAATGCGCCCGTCGAAGATCCCCTCGGCGAAACTGCCCAGACATCCGCCCCCCATCCAGATCAACGAAGCCACGGCCAAGATCGGGAGGAAACACCCCTCCCCGACGCCCCCGGCCAAGACGTGGCTCCCGAGGTTGAACAGGCCGCCATACCTGAGCCGGTCGTGACCGCCGTCGAGCCGCCCCCGGGGGCCGGATTCTCCCTGAGCATGCAGGCCGCAAGTTCGCCCGGCTCGACCGACTTGGCGGCACCACCACAAGCTCCCGACGTTACCACGCCGGGTGCCAAACAGCCCGCCGCCGAGACAACGCCTCCGCCGCTCCCGGCCACTCCGGCCGCCGGCGAGTCCAACCTCCGGCAACCCGCACCAACTGACGTTGGCAGGCAAGCCGTCACCGAGCTGAAGCCTGCCGCTCCAAGATCTAACCAAACGCCAGGGTCGGCGGAATCCCCGCCCGTGCAGGACGAACGAGAATCCCCGCCGGCCCGCCGCCCACTACCCGTCAACACTGCCCAATCCGCCGGCCGGCAGGACCAGCCCCCGGTTCAAAGAGCAGCTTCCAACGTCGCTGAACTCGACCCACCCCAGGTGGCCGTCAAACCCGAGGGCCGCACCGACCAGCCGCGTCGCCAGACCGAAACCCAGACCGTCCAAGGCCTGAAGACAGACCAATCGATCGGTCGTTCGCACCAGGACTTGGCCGGCAGCCGAGACCCACGGGCCGGCACCAATGGTTCCAACAGCTACTCGACGCCGGATCAAATGTCCGGCCAAGGTAGTCAGCAGCCCGAGACTCGCTCGGTCCAGGCCTCCGCGGAGTTGAAGTTCGCCTCGGCCGGCAGTCTCCAAGGTGACAGCCCGGCGGCATCGATCGCCAAGTTCCTGCTCGCCGACATCTCGGGATCACCAGGCTCAGACAGTGTTGCCCGGGGGGCGGCGGATCGGCCCATTGGGTTCACCCACCTGGCGGCCGACCCGACCTCACCGCCCCCGGCGCTGGCCCGCAGCCCGGAAACTTTCGGCGGCCAGGTTCTTGCTTCCGGCGCGGAGGGACCCGACCAACTCGCTGCCGCGGCCAGAGTCTTGAGGGCCTCGAGCGGATCAGGCCGTTTCCAAGTAAAGATGCAACTGCATCCCCCGGAACTCGGTCAACTCAAGATGCTGATCCAAATGCAGCAACAGACCCTGACCTTGAGCATCGAGGTGCAGACCCGGGCAGTGGCCAAACTGATCGAGTCCCGCCTGCCCGAACTACACGAAGCCCTGGCCACCCATGGAATCCGCGTGGATCGCACCGATGTAGTTACCCGTTCCTCCGCTCCTGCCGATCCCCAGCCGCAACGGCAGGACTCTGACCAAGCTGCGGGCGACCAGGCCGACCACCCGGCAGACCAACCGCCCGACACCTGGACCTCCGACCAGGGGTGGCCCGATGCCCCGCCCGATCACGACTCCTCGGCGAGTGACTCCCCCGGCGGGTTGGAAGATCAAACAGGGACCGACCTGGCCGCCGGCCGGGCCGAACATCCCGAACCGATCGACGTTGCCCGGACAACCATCCGGTCACTGGACCTGGTGGCCTGACGCCGCGGCGCCGACGGCGCCCGGCCATAAGAGTGGACCTGGAGATGACCAAGGGAGAACGGCCTCGTTAATCGCGAAACGAGCAAGACCTCGAGGCCTCCCCATTCGGCACCGTCCCTCCGGTGCCAGGAAAGGAAGAGACCATGGAACCAACCACGATAGGCGCTGCGTCGGCACTCACCACGCAAGAACCGACCAGCCGGGGATTCAATGATCTAACCGGTGAGGACTTCTTCGCCCTGCTGATCGCCGAGCTGCAAGCCCAGGATCCCATGAAGCCCATGGACAACCAGCAGTTTGTCGATCAGATGTCCAGCATCCGCCAGATGGAGCAGTCCACCGTGCTCAACGACACGCTCAGGGCACTGGCCGCCGAACAACGCTTCGGATCCACCGCCGGACTCATCGGTCACTACGTCTCCGGAACCGTCTCCAACGAAGCCGGTACCTCCTACCAGGTGCAAGGAGTGGTGGTCGGCGTGCAGTACCAGTCGGACGGCCGGGCAATCCTCGAACTCCACGACGGCCGCCTCCTGCCGGCGGACAAGGTCGAGCAGGTCACCCTGGTCGAGAACCTGCCCGCCGACCTCCTCCAACAACTGCAACTCGAGCTGGACATGCTCGACGGCGAAGAAGGCCAGCAGGAGGATGCCCCCACCGCCCGGCTGGCCGTCAAAGACCTGACCGCCGCGGAGCTGATCCGAGGCTTTGGACACAAGGCCGGCAACGCGGCCGACTTGCTGAGTGGCCTGTTCTCCCCGCGGGTGGGCATCGGCTTCTGAGGAGCAGTCTACCGACCGGGAGACTCCGCGGGCGGCACCCGGAAATGACCATCGACCGCCGCGGTTCCCGAGGAACACGTTGCCATGAACGGAAGCAACCCGCAACCCATTAGTCCGTCGATCTTCCGCGCGGCCTCATCCCGCCCGATTGACGGCTCGCCGTCGCCCGACTCGAAGAACTGCAAGATCACAGTAACAAGTACAAATCCTCTCGCCATCGGAGATTAATTGCCATGGGGTTGACATCTGCACTATACACCGGCTTGTCAGGCCTGAACACCGCCCAATTCGCCTTGGACGTCATTGGTGACAACATCGCCAATCTCAATACCACCGGCTTCAAGAGTTCCCGCACCCTCTTCCAGACCCAGTTCGCCCGCACCCTCTCCGCCGGAACCAAACCCGGCGGAACTCAGGGCGGAACCAACCCGGTGCAGATCGGGCTGGGATCGACCATCGGGACCATCCAGCGCACCTTTACCCCCGGCTCCGTCGAAACCACCGGCGTGCCCAGCGACCTGGCCGTCGAGGGAGACGGCTTCTTCGTCCTGCGCACCCCCGAAAACGAACGGGTCTTCACCCGCGACGGGTCCTTCACCCTCAGCGCCGACAACCGCCTGATCTCCGCCGACGGCTACTTCGTCCAGGGCTACGGTGTAAACGCCGACTTCGAGCTGCTTACCGGCTCACTGGTGGACATAAAGATCCCCGTCGGCACCCTCACCACCGCCAGCGCCACCGCGTCCGTCGAACTCGACGGCACCCTTAATTCAAGCGGCAGCGTCGCCACCCAGGGGACCATCCTGCGGTCCGAAATCCTCTACAACGCCACCACCAGCGTCCAGCTCGACAACATCACCGGTCCGGGTATGGCCCTTACCAATGTCGCCGGCAGCGCCGCCGGGCCGGCCCTGTTCAGCAACGGAGATGTCATCTCCGTCGACGGGGTCCAACGCGGCGGCCGAGACATCCCCGCCGAATCATTTACCGTCGGCACCACCGGCACAACCC
>CAZFMS010000019.1:0-20482 GCA_964520125.1 uncultured Planctomycetaceae bacterium | reverse complement strand
TGATGACTAGCATCCTTGGCGGTGATATCGAACTGGACGATGTGATGGGCATCGACACCACCGCCGGGGTCGCCGGCTCTCCCGGCACCGCCCTCACTGCCGACGGCCGACTCGAAATCCGCGGCAACGCCGGAACCGAAAACGCCCTCTCCATCCAGCCCGGAAAGCTAACCAGCAGCGGAACCGCCCAGGTTCCCTTCACCTTCACCGAAGACCAGGCGGCCAACGGGGAAAGCGCCCACACTTCCTTCGTCGTGTATGACTCCCTGGGAAGTCCCCTGGCCATAGATCTCACCATGGTCCTCGAGGCCCAGGCCACCGGAAGCAGCACCTGGCGCTTCTACGCCACCGCCGCCGATGATTCCGACATCAGATTCGACATCGGCACCGGAACCGTGGACTACGACGCCGACGGCCAGTTCGTCCAATCCCCCCAAAACGGCGTGGTGGTCGACCGGGTCAACAGTGGGGCCACCAACCCCCTGGCAATCCAATTCAATTTCTCCAGACTCAGCGGACTGAACGTCGATGATTCCGCCCTGGTGATGAGCTTCCAGGACGGCTTCGCCACCGGCACCATGATCGACTTCAACATTGGACAGGACGGTACCATCCTCGGCACCTTCACCAACGGCTTGAACCAGACCGTCGGCCAGATGGGCATGGGCACCTTCTCCAACCCCGCCGGTCTGCTCCTTCGCTCTAACAATGTCTTCTTCATCGGACCAAACAGTGGAGAAGCCCGCATCACCCCCCCGTTGACCCTGGGGGCCGGGAAGATCACCTCCGGGGCCCTGGAAATAAGCAACGTGGACCTCTCCCGAGAGTTCATCCGGCTGATTACCACCTCCACCGCCTTCTCCGCGGCCAGCCGCATCATCTCCACCTCGGATCAGATGCTGCAGGAGCTGCTCTTGGTCGCCAGGCGCTAAGAGAAACGATCGCCGATGAGGGATCCCAAACCCGGATCGAGGGATAGAGCACGACTGATCTCTGAGAAAGGACCATCATGATAGTCGCCACTCGCTTGAATGGGGACTCCCTGGTGATCAACGCGGAGCTGATCAAATTCATCGAGGCGACCCCCGATACCATTATCTCGCTCCTGAACGGAGATCGCCTGGTCGTCCGCGAGTCCGTCGAGGAAGTCGTCAAGCGGGCCGTCGAGTACGGGCGCAGTATTCGCGCGTTCGCCACCTGATGACGACTCCGGCGATTGATAGCCGACGCTGTAAAACAGCAGCGCCCAATGTGCCGCATGTCATCCAAGCAGCGAGACCGATCGCTTCGGCACATTCTGCGCCTGTCGCGCAGATTCTGGCGAAACTTCTGCCGGTCGACCCATGACCTGGTGGAGCCGCTCTGACAATCGACCGATAAACACTCTAGGCCCCTTTCCAGGCGAATGACCGGGCTCGTCAGGCAGCGACCAACACAACCAGGGGAACCCCACCCGCGATGGCCGAAGATGACTCCAAACCCGATTCCGCCGACAGCTCCGCCAAGGGGGCCAAACGCAAGAAGTCGATCGTCGTCATCGGAGTGTTCGGCGGCGTCATGGTTCTCGAAGGTCTGGCCATCTTCATGTGCATGAAGTTTCTGGGTAGCCAGCCGGATCCCACTCTGGGCCTCCAGGGCCTCCAGCCGACCACCCAGCCTTGGAACGAAAGCCAGGAGATCGAGGTCGCCGCCCTCCGAGTCCTCAACAGCAATGGACACCGCACCCTGCTTTACAACGTCCGGGTCGTCGTCCGGGTCCATTATTCCAACCAGAAGAAGATGAACGTATTCCTCGAGAACCGAAAGAGTACCATTGAAGACGCCATGAGCCGCGTTGTCCGCAGCGCCGAGGAACGGCACCTGGCTGAACCCGGTCTGGAAACATTGAGACGGCAGTTACGTTATGAACTCGACACCCTGCTCGGCGACGATACCCTCATCGAGCAGGTGTTGATCCCGGGGTTCACCCCGCTGCCCACCGGCTTTTGATAGTGTACCTCGAGCCTCGGCCGACCGGGCGCTCGGGATGAATCGATGTCTGGCATGGATGCCACCAGCTGCCACGGAAGGTAGGACCCTATGTCCGGGGAAGCTCCCAACGAGCATCAGAGCCCGTCCCAAGACGAGATAGACGCCGCCCTGGAGGCCGCCGGTCAGACTGCGCCCGATCCGGCGGGGGCCGCGGCCGAGTCTTCCCCCACCTCACCGAGTGGCTCCCCCGAAGAACCCTCGCCCGGCGCCCGGCCCCGAAGCGATCCGTCGCCGGCGGACGTCGACGCCGCGATCGGTGCGGAATCCCAGCCCCCATCAGAGCCCGCCCCAGCGCCGGTCGATGGCGACAACGCCGAGAAAGATGACCCCGCCGCGGACATCGCCAAGACCGGATTCTCGCAGGGTGATATTGACGCCGCCCTAGCCGAAGCTGCCGGCGATGGGGAAGATCCTGCCGACCCGGGCCGGACCGGTGCAGCCCCCTCAAACGAACCGGCCACCACCGATGCCGACGGGGCTCCCAAGCTGGATTCCGCCGGCCGGCCCTTCGATGAGGCCGCCGCCATGATGGAAGCGGCCATCGCCGAGGAACGCGCCGCCGCCGCCGCGTCCGCCGAAGCCCCGCCACCCGAAGCCGCCTCCGCTCCACCTCCCGCCGCAGCCACGCCCCCACCGCCGGAGGGCGCCGTGTCCTTGGAGATGCCCGCGTTCGACGCCTCTTCCGTGGACGACGCCGACGACAAGGGTATCGGATTGCTCAACGACGTGGAGCTGGATATCAAGATCGAGCTGGGCCGGGCCCAAATGTGGATTGAAGATGTCTTGAAGTTAGGCGAGGGCTCGGTCGTCGAGCTGGACAAGCTGGCCGGCGACCCGGTCGACATCCTGGTCAACGACAAACTCGTGGCCCGTGGAGAAGTCCTCGTGCTTAACGATAGCTTCTGTGTGCGCATCAGTGAAATCGTTGCCGGACTCGGCGTGGAGGTCGGTACCTGAGATCTTCTGACAGGATGAGCGGCCCAGGCGCCAAAGCCTGGGTCTCCGCCACCTTGGGCGGCGGTGCCACTGCTCATTCTGCGGGAAGGACTGAGAACCGCCACCCTGCAAAGGTGATCTCGATGAGTATTGTCCCCCGCCGGCCGATCCGATCATGGCTCGCCGCAGCCTCGAGCGTGTGGTTGCTGATCGCCGTCTCCGCCAGGGCCGGCGACATCGAGCCGAACGCTCCCGGCGTCATCGCCGCGGCACCGGAAGCCATCACCACGGTCGTCTCGGAGGCGCCGCCGGCACTCAATTCAACCGCCCCCGATGACGCCATTGCCACCTGGCTCTCGGACAACGTTTCCCCGGATCAGGGCCGTACCCACCTGTTGCGGCGCGATCGCCCGATCGGCGCCGGGCCCAGCCCCGAACAGACCCGCGCCGCCGACCTCGCCGGCGTGGGCGCCCTCCAGCTACTCTGGCCCCTGGGGCTGGTGCTGGCCTTGATTGTCGTCGCCGCCCTGGCCTGGCGCAAATGGTCGCCGAGGTCCAAACGCTTCGGCGCCGGCGGCGTTATCAATGTGCTGGCCAGCCACTATCTCTCACCCAAGCAGAGTCTGTGCCTGGTGCGACTGGGGCGGCGCATGCTGCTCATCGGCGTTACCCCCGAACGGATCAGCACCGTAGCGGAAATCCAACAGCCGCAGGAGGCCTCGGAGATACTCGCCGCCGTCGAGCGCGCCCGACCAAGCTCCTTCACTTCCGTCTTCACGCGGCTATCAAAGGGGGAACCGGTCGAAAACGCCGGCGAGGAGCCTATCGAAGAGCATGCCGCCATAGCCGACCGGCAGTTGGCTCGAACGGGAAGCGCCGTTCGTGATCTTGTCAGCCGAGTTCGCGGCCTGCGCTGCGACCTGAACACGTCGGCGGAGCCGACGTAGCGGCCGGTGGGTCTGTCGGAGGACCGACCCGGGCCACACTATAGCGCAAAGGAGTTGCGCGATGTCTGAGCCTGTCCCCAGACCCTGGCACCGGCCTCTCCCCGGTGTTCCATCACCGGCCCAAGGACCGGGCCCGGGGGATTCCAGGGATAGGCCCGCGGGACCCCGCCACCGACCGCGTCGCCCGAGAGCGGTCCTGCTGCTCTGCCCCATCCTGCTCGCGTTCGGCCCGCTGGTCGCTACCCGGGCCCAGGCCCAACCGGTCCGCGATCCCGGCAACCACAAAATCGACAACTCCTGGCAAATCCCCGACCTCAGCCAACTCGTTCCGCCGGCCAGCGATGCCAAGGGAATCAGTGCCTCGCTGAAGATCCTGGTCCTCCTGACCGTCCTGTCGCTGGCCCCCTCGATTCTGATCATGATGACCAGCTTCACCCGTATCGTCGTGGTGCTCGCCCTACTGCGACAGGCCATGGGGACCCAGCAATTGCCCCCCGGACAGGTCATCATCGGCCTCGCCCTGATCATGAGCATGATCATCATGGCCCCCACCTGGCAGCAGATGAAGGACGATGCCGTCGATCCCTACTTCGACGGAAAGCTCAGTCAGGCCGAGGCCTTCGAACGCGGCGCCGCACCGCTCCGCGATTTCATGTTTCGCCAGATCGAGCGGGCCGGCAACGAGGAAAACATCTATCTGTTCGCCGAATACGCCCGCGGACCGATGCCCGATGACGCCCGACTTGCTCCCGGCGACGTCCGCCTCACCGAGCTGATCCCCGCCTTCGTCCTCAGCGAACTGGAAACCGCCTTCGTGATGGGCTTTCGCATCTACCTGCCGTTCCTGGTCATCGATATGGTCATTGCCTCGATCCTCATCAGCATGGGAATGATGATGCTCCCGCCGGTGCTGATCTCCTTGCCGTTCAAGCTGATGTTGTTCGTGCTCGCCGACGGATGGGGCATGATCGTCGGTTCCTTGTTGCACAGTTTCGGGTAGCGAGAAAGATGCAGATTGATCCCCTACTTCACCACCCACGCCGGCCCCGGCGTGTTCCCCAAGCGGAGTCAGACACATGAACCCCGGCATGGCCGTTGATCTGAGCCACGACGCCTTGTTCACCGCCTTGACCCTGGCCAGCCCCATCCTGGGCATCGGTATGTTCGTCGGTTTGATCATCAGTCTGGTCCAGGCCGTGACCCAATTGCAGGAACAAACCCTGACCTTCGTGCCCAAGATCGTCAGCATGGGGCTCGCCGCGGCCTTTTTCATCCCCTGGCTGGTTACCCGTTTGCTGGAGTTCACCCTCCGACTGTGGAGTGACATGGCCGCGGTCTGACCAGGAGTTCACCATCGACCCCGCACTGCTTGATCTGCTGCACTTCGAGAGGCTGTTGCCCGCCTTCGCCCTGGTCCTGGCCAGGATGGCCGGCCTGGTGATGGCCCTGCCCCTGCTCACCAGCCAACAGGTGCCGCGCATCGTCAAGGCCTCCCTGATCGTGATCCTGTCCCTGGTCGTCTTCCCCGTCGTCGCTCCGCTGCTGCCCCATTCCTTGACCCTCGGCCAGGCCGCGGCCGGAATGGTCGGTGAACTGGTCGTCGGCCTGACCCTAGGGCTGGGGGCCAGCACGGTCTTCATGGCCGCCCAGGTAGCCGGAAAGCTGGTCAGCCACCAGTCGGCCATGGCCCTCAGCGCTTCCTACAACCCGATCATGAACGCCTCCTCCACCGTCCTCGATCAGATCTGGTTCTTCGCCGTCCTGATGTTCTTCCTGGCCATGCATGGGCACATCGCCGTGATCAAGTCCGTACTCGCCAGCTTCCAGCAAGTGCCCCCCATGAAGATGTTCGTCGACGGGGCCCTGGGAGAATACCTCGTCGGCATCCTCCGCAGCACCTTCGACCTGGCCCTCCGCATGAGCGGCCCGGGCATCCTGGCCCTGCTGCTCACCTCGCTGGTCATGGGCTTTCTCACCAAGACCATGCCCCAACTGAACATCCTTTCCGTCGGCTTCAGCTTCAAGATCGCCGCCGGACTGTTCATCCTTGCCGTCACCATCCCCTACTCCAGGGAAATGGTCGCCGGCGGCGTGCTGAGCGGCCTCGACCAGGTCGGCATCTTATTCGAGTACTGCTCGGAGACCCTGACCAATGCCCGATGACATGGGCGACAAAACCGAACCCGCCACTCCCCGCCGGCGGCAGGAGTCCCGAGAGCGAGGCCAGGTCGCCAAGAGCGCTGACCTCTGCTCCGCCATCCTCCTCTTGGGGGGCATGCTCTGCATGCGCTGGTTCGCCCCCCAGATGATGCTCGCCCTGCTCAAGTCCATGAAGATGTACCTCGACCTGGGAGACTCAGAGGCCACCTCCCGAGTGGACCTCGTCGCCATTGTCTCTTCCCTGGGCATGCTGGCCATCACCGCCGCGGGGCCCATCCTGTTGGGCGTGCTGATCCTGGCCCTGCTCGCCAATTTCATGCAGGTCGGTTTCTTGTTCACGCTCTATCCGCTCCAGCCCAAGCTGGACAAGTTGAACCCCCTCAACGGAATCAAACGAATATTCAGCGCCAAGACCATGGTCCAGATGAGCATGAACCTCCTCAAGCTCGTCGTGGTCACTTTCGTGGCCTATATGGCCATCTCCGCCCGCACCGACGACATCATGCTGGCCATGGGGATCGGCGGCTGGCGGCAGGTGGTGCTCCTTTCCAAGGTCCTCTACGAAGTCGGCATCCAGCTAGCCGCCGTCCTCCTGGTCCTGGCCCTGCTCGATTTCGCCTGGCAGCGCTACAAGCACAACAAGGACCTCAAAATGTCCAAGCAGGAAGTCAAGGAGGAACTCCGCCGAATGGAGGGAGATCCCCTCATTCTCCAACGCCGCCGCCGCATGCAATTCGCCGCCGCCATGCAGCGGATCAAGAGCACCGTGCCCACCGCCGATGTCGTGGTCACCAACCCCACCGAATACGCCATTGCCATCAAGTACGACGCCGAAGACATGCGCGCTCCCCGGGTGGTCGCCAAGGGCCAAAAATTCCTGGCCCGCAGAATCCGTGAACTCGCCCTCCGCCATGGAATCCCCATCGTCGAGCGACCGCCCCTGGCCCAGGCCCTATTCAAAATGGTCGACGTAGGCCAGCAGATCCCCGAGCAGTTCTACCAGGCCGTCGCCGAGATCCTGGCCTACGTCTACGAACTATCCGGCCGCGTGCCGCCCAAAGGAGCCGCCGCCTGACCGACCAAGTGATCCCGGGTGACGCCGCCCCGCGACGCCCCCGAACGGAATGAGCTGATGCCCGACGCCCGAACCACCATCACCCGCGCCTCCGCGTTTGTCTACCAGCATCGTGGACTGGTCTTCCCCATCATGGCCATGTCCCTGGTGCTGGTCATCCTCATTCCCCTGCCCACCCAGGTCCTGGACCTGCTCCTGATCGGCAACATCACCCTCAGCTCCGTGGTCTTGTTGACCGTGATGTACATGAACGGCCCCCTGGAGTTCTCCTCCTTTCCCTCCCTATTGCTCTCCCTGACCCTGCTGCGCCTGGTGTTGAACACCGCCACCACCAGGTTGATCCTTACCAATGCCGACCAGGGCACCGCCGCCGCCGGACACGTCATCGAGGAGTTCAGCGACTTCGTCGCCGCCGGGTCCCTGGTCGTCGGGGCCATCATCTTCCTGATTATCACGGTCATTCAATTCGTGGTCATCACCAAGGGCGCCACCCGCATCGCCGAGGTCGCCGCCCGCTTCACCCTCGATGCCATGCCCGGCAAGCAAATGGCCATCGACGCCGATCTCTCCGCCGGCCTGATCGAAGAGGGCGAAGCCCGACGACGACGAGACAACATCTCCCGAGAAGCTGATTTCTACGGGGCCATGGATGGGGCCTCCAAGTTCGTCCGCGGCGACGCCATCGCCGGCATCATCATCACCCTGATCAACATCCTCGGCGGAATCATCGTCGGCATGGTCCTCAAAGACATGGCCCTGATGCAGTGCCTGGAAGTCTTCACCAAGCTGACCATCGGCGACGGGCTGGTCACCCAGATACCCGCCTTCCTGGTGTCCATCTCCGCCGGCCTGATCATCAGCCGCTCCACCGCGACCTCCAACATGGGCGAGGAGCTGCTCGGCCAGATCACCTCCCGACCCATCGCCTTGCTCCTCGCCGCCGGCTTCCTCCTGGTCCTCATGTTCACCCCCCTGCCCAAGATTCCCCTCACCCTGATGGCCAGCGGCGTCGGCGGCCTCGGCTATCTCCTCTCCGGCACCGCCAAAAAGGCCCGGCAAGTCGCCCTCCAGGCCAAGACCACCACGACCAAAGCACCCGAGAAGATCGAGTCCTTCCTCGATGTCGACGCCCTCGAACTCGAGGTCGGCTACGGCCTCATCCGCCTGGTCGACAAGAAGCAGGGCGGAGATCTCCTCGACCGAGTCAGCAACATCCGCCGCCAGGTGGCCATCGAACTCGGCATCATCGTGCCCCCCATCCGCATCCGCGACAACGTCCAGCTCGAACCCAACCAATATGTCATCAAGCTCCGCACCGCTGCCATCGCCAAGGCCGAACTGATGCCCGGACACCTCCTGGCCATCGACTCCGGAGCCGTCTCCGAGCCCATCGCCGGAATCGAAACCACGGAATCCGCCTTCGGCCTGCCCGCCATCTGGATCCCCGAAAGCGAACGACCCAACGCGGAGCATCGCAACTACACCGTCGTCGAGCCCACCAGCGTCCTGGCCACCCACCTTACCGAAGTCCTCCGCTCCCACGCCGCCGAGCTGCTCACCCGCCAGGAACTCAGCCGCCTGGTCGACCACCTCAAGGAACGCAGCCCCAAGCTCATCGAAGAGGTCATCCCCGACCAGTTGAAGATGGGAGAAGTCCAAACCGTCCTGCAGAACCTCCTCCGCGAACGCGTCCCCATCCGCGACCTGGAAACCATCCTCGAAACCCTCGGCGATTGGGCCGGCCGCACCAAGGACCCCGAAGTCCTCTCCGAATACGTCCGCAACGCCCTGGCCCGCACCGTCTGCGAACAGCACCACGACCAGGAAAACACCATTCACGCCGTGACCCTCGATCCCGCAATCGAGGACCTGGTCAACGCCCACGTCGAGCGCAGCGAGCGCGGCTCTTATCTGACGCTGCCTCCCGCCCAGGCCAACAAGATCGTCTCCGCCGTACGCCAGGAATTGGAAGCCGCGGCCGCCAAGACCCCCGGACGCCAGCCCGTCGTGCTGGCCTCCCCCCAAGTCCGCCAGTGGATCCGCAGGCTAATCGAGTCGTCGCTGCCAAACGTGGCAGTGTTGGGTTACAACGAAATCGTTCGCGGCGTCAACGTCCGAACCCATGCTATGGTGACCATTGCCGATGGAGCTAAAAACGTACCAAGCCCGGTCAATGTCTGAGGCCCTCAACAAGGTCAGGAGCGAACTCGGTCGCCAGGCCGTCATCCTCCACACCCGCAACCTCAAACGCGGTGGCCTCTTCGGTATCGGGGCCCATTCCCTGGTGGAGATTACTGCCACTGTCGACCCCCGACCGACCCCTGCACCGCCGACCACCGCGCAACCTGCGGCGCGGGAGGCTCCCGCCCGGGGTTCCCCCAACTCCTCGCGCCGCCCGGCGCCCGGCCCCCGCCCTCCGCAGCAGACCACCGCCGATCGGCCAACGTACCCTCCCACTAATCAGCAGACCGGGCCACCCCGGCCCGAGGCTACCCAACCGCCGGCCCCAGACCCGACTCGCGCAGATGCACCCACTCCTCGATGGCTTTCCAACATCGCCCGGCAGACCCGATCATCCAGGCTCGAGGACCGTCAGCCGGAATCCCCCGCCCCGCCCATGCCCCCGGCCGCCGACCCGGTCTTGCGCAGCGAAATAAAGGAAATCCGAGACCTGGTCACCAACCTTCTCCAAAAGACCGAGCAGCCGCCCCGGCCCCAGTTGCCCGCCGAACTCCTGGACCACTACACCCGCCTGGTCAGCCAGGATGTAGCCGAAGAAGTAGCCGTGCAATTGCTCGACCGGGTCGCCGTCAAGCTGCAGGACAGCGGCACCATCCATTGGGACCACCGCGGACGCCTGGTCGGCGGTGACACCGCCACCCCGGATTGGATCCGCAACGAATTGCAGCAGGCCGTCGTCGACATGCTGCCCCCGTCCCGGCCGCTCGAACTCTCCGCCAACGGCCAACCGACCGTCGTGGCCTTGGTCGGCCCCACCGGGGTCGGCAAGACCACCACCATCGCCAAGCTGGCCGCCAACATGAAGCTCCGCGAGGGCAAGAGCGTCGGCCTCATCACCATCGACACCTATCGCATCGCCGCCGTCGAGCAGCTCAAGACCTATGCCGAGATCCTCCAGGTCAATCTGAAGGCCGTCACCACCCCCCAGGAGATGCAACCGGCCGTCCGCCAGATGGCTGATCAGGACCTGATCCTGATCGACACCGCCGGCCGCAGCCACAAAGACGAAATGCGGATCGCCGAATTGGGTCGCTTCCTCGCCGCCGCCCGCCCCGATCAAGTACACCTGGTCCTCTCCAGCACCAGCACCGAGCGGGCCATCCGCGAAACGATCACCAACTTCTCCGTCCTCCGCCCCCAACACCTGATTCTCACCAAGCTCGACGAGGCCGTCGGATTCGGGGTCATCTTGAATGTGCTCCGCTCCGTCGACCTGCGCCTCTCTTACCTAACCAACGGCCAATCCGTCCCCGCCGACATCGAGCCCGCCACCCCCCGTCGGGTCGCCCAACTGATCCTCGCCTCCGGGGCCCAATCAAACCGCGTACTCCACGAGCCAGTGCCGCCGACCTGCCTGGCCACGTCGGGAAGGGGGGACTGACATGCTCGCCCCGCCCAAGGATCAGGCCTCCGAGCTGCGCATGCTCATGGCCTCCCAGCAGACCGCCGCACCGCCGCAACACCCACCGGCCCGCCGCCCAACCAGCCGACCGGTCCTCCCCCCCCAACCCACGGTCAGGGCCCGAATGACCACCGTGCCGACCCATCCGCCAGCGCGGCATCACGCCCGGGTAATCGCCGTCGCCAGTGGCAAGGGCGGCGTCGGCAAGACCAACATCGCCGTCAACCTGGCCATCAGCCTGGCCGGTCGCGGTCACCGCGTCGTGCTGGTCGATGCCGACCTGGGCACCGCCAACGTAGATGTGGTGATGAACGTCCGCTCTCGGTTTGACCTGTCCCACCTCTTACGCGGTCAGCGAACCATCGACGAAATCGCCACCGTGATTGCCCCGCGACTCCGGCTGATCGCCGGCGCCTCCGGCCTGTCCTCAGTCGCCGACCTCGGACCTCTCGACCGTCGGGAGCTGATCCACGAACTCGGCCGACTGGAAGCCCAGGCCGACATCATCCTCCTCGATTGTGCCGCCGGCATCTCCCAAAACGTCCTGGCCTTCGCCCAGTCCGCCGACCAACTCCTGGTCGTCACCACTCCGGAGCCGACCGCCCTCACCGACGCCTACGCCCTGGTCAAGGTTCTGACCCGGGCCCCCCGGACGCCGCCGATGGGGCTGATCGTCAATCAGGCCAAGACTGTCCGAGAGGGGCGCCTGGTGGCCCAGCGCGTCGCCACCGTGGCCGACCGCTTCCTACACGCCTCGCTGGCCTCCACCGGGCAGGTCCTGAGCGACCACCACGTCGCCCTGGCCGTCCGCCAGCGAGTTCCCTTTGTCGTGAAGTACCCCCGTTGTCCGGCGGCGTCCTGCATAGCAGCATTGGCAGCCACGCTAAGCCAGCCGTCCTCCGGATGGGACACCAGGCCCGGCTTCTTCGGCCGAGTCCTGAGCTTTTTCTACTGAATCGGCGACTCCTGTTCGCCGATGCCAAATCCAGGCGAGGACCATAAATAGGCCTCTCGAGGTGGTGAAGGCGTGGCCCGAATCTGTGGTGTTTGTTGTGGCCTGCTGTTGTTCAGCGCCATGATTGTCTGCGGGATGCTGGCCGGAAATCCCCCGCCACAGACCATCCTTCGGGCCCTGCTGGGGTTGTTCGTCGGCTACTTGCTCGGGTCCTTCTCCGGCTGGCTGGGCATGTTCGTAGTCCAGGAGAACATGCCCGCCCCCGATGGCGGCGACGACCAGGCCACCGATCAGGACGATCGGTCGGAGCCCGTACCCGAGCAGCCCCCCGAGATAACGGGCCCTCAGTCATGATCCACCAGGAGCCGCCCGAGGCCTGAGAACCGCGAGCCACCGCCACAGGAGTAGAATATATGCTCACCACCGAGGTCGATATTCAACGGGTCTGGAAGACGTACCGGCGCCAGCCTACCGAAGAACAGCGCAACCTCTTGATCGAACGCTACATGCATATCGTGAGATTCAATGCCGAACGAATCCACGCCAAGCTTCCCACCGAGGTCGAACTCGACGACCTGATCTCCGCCGGACTCTTCGGTTTGATCGACGCCATCCAGGCCTTCGACCCCGACCGCGGCGTGAAGTTTGAAACCTACTGCTCCTCCCGCATCCGCGGGGCCATCCTCGACGAACTCCGCTCCATGGATTGGGTGCCCCGCCTGGTCCGCAACCGGTCCCAAAGAATCCAGTCCGCCACCAAGACCCTCCAGAGCGAGCTGGGCCGCATCCCCAGCGACCGGGAGATCGCCGATCGCATCGGCGTCACCACCGGAGAATTCACCCGCATGTCCCGAGACGCCATCGCCGTCTCCATGACCTCCCTCTCCCGAAAGGCCTTCAGCAACGACTCCTCGCGAGAGGTCTCCGAAGTAGACGTGCTCAAGGACGAGCGGGCCGTCAACCCGGTCCGCGAACTGCAGAAGTCGGACCTCCGAGCACTCATCCAAAAGGGACTGACTTCCACCGAACGCCTCATCCTGGTATTGTATTATTATGAACAGATGACCATGAAGGAAATCGGCACCACCCTCGATCTCTCCGAAAGCCGGGTCAGCCAAATGCATTCTGCCATCGTCGAACGACTCAAATTCCAGTTGAAGCAACGCGACCGCGAATTTCGGGACTAGCCATGTCCGCCATACCGCCCAACGCCAACGTCCTCGGCTCTGCACTGCAATCAGGCGTTCAGCAGAGCGAACAATCCCGCCAGACCGACGCCGACAAAAACGCCCGGGCCGACCGCGCCCGCCAGGCCGCCGCCGGACTGGACGGCGTCATCCAGGTCGAAGAAACCGACTCCGACACCCAGATCCATTCCGACTCCGGAACCGGCGGAGGACAGGGCCGCCCCGACGCCCCACCCGAAGAGGAAACCGAGGAGCCGCAGCCTCAAGAGGGAATCACCGTTGACGAACAAGGCCACCCCCACCTCGATCTATCCGCCTGACCCCTCCGAGTAGTATCCGCCGCCGGCCTGCCCCGCCGGCCTGTCCCGCTGGACAAACCCGCCCCCACTGCCTAAGGTCAAACCCCCACCCCCGAGGAGGATCATGAAGTATACCCGCGTGGCTATCGATTCCATCGCCTACCAACTCCCCACCAAAGTCGTCAGCTCCGCCGCCCTCGAGCAGCGGCTGGCCCCGCTCTATCGCCAATTCCGCATGCAGATCGGACAACTCGAAGCCCTCACCGGAATCCGCGAACGACGCTACTGGGAACCGGGCCACACCATGGCCGACGGCGCCGTCGCCGCCGGACGACAGGCCCTCCAAGCCTCCCGCCTCGAGCCCGACGACATCGGCCTGCTCATCTACGCCGGGGTCTGCCGCGACCACCTCGAACCGGCCACCGCCTGTGCCGTCGCCGAAGGCCTGGGGCTGGGCCCCAAGCTCCAGCTCCACGACCTCTCCAACGCCTGCCTCGGCGTGGTCAACGGCATCATCCACGCCGCCAACGCCATCGAACTCGGCCAGCTCCGCGCCGCCCTGATCGTCTCCTGCGAGTCCGCCCGCCAGATCGTCGACCAGACCATCGACCGCCTCCTCCAACAACGCGACCTGGAGACCTTCCGCCTCTCCCTGGCCACCCTCACCGGCGGCAGTGGGGCCGTCGCCGTCATCGTCTGTGACACCGCCCTGTCACCCAGCGGCCACCGCCTCCTCGGCGGCGTCACCCGCAGCAACACCAAACACCACCGGCTCTGCACCTGGGGCCCCGACCACGCCGTCCCCCATCCCGCCGCCACCCGCATGATCACCGACGCCACCGCGGTCCTCGAACACGGCGTCGCCTTGGGCCTCGAGACCTGGCAGGCCTTCCTGGAAGAACTGGCCTGGACCACCGAGAGCGTCGACCGCACCATCTGCCACCAGGTCGGCGCCCCCCACCGCGAGGCGGTCTTGAAGGCCATGGGCCTGCCCCTGGAGAACGACTTCCAGACCTACGAGTTCCTCGGCAACATCGGCACCGTCTCTCTGCCCATCACCGCCGCCATCGCCGAACAACGCGGCTTCCTCACCCCCGGCCACCGCGTCGCCCTCTGCGGCATCGGCAGCGGCCTAAACTGCCTAATCCTCGCCGCCCAATGGTGATAAAGGGCAATCCCCCATTCGCCATTCCTCTGCTGCCCCCATTCTTGTGGCACCGGCGTCCCGCCGGTGTCTTCAAAGGCTCCCGCGCTGTGGCCACTGGCAGCTTGCCGCCAGTGCTCTTCTCCACCAAGACACGCCCGGACCGATCACCAGTGGCAACCATCGACACCGCTGCTGTTCCACACTCTCCGCTCGGAGCAACAGCAAGCACCCGACGCGTGGCCTTGACGATCGGCTTGACTCCCGCCATCGGAGACGCTAGGTAGTGATGTATGGGCAGAAAGGCAAGCAAGAAGAAGCGGGAAGGTCGCAGTCCCAGGCAATCCATGCCTCCGCCGGAGTTAACAAGACCTGCCCCTCTGCGGACGTGGTGGTTACCGTGCGCGGTCGTGCTCTGTTTGTACACCTTCCCACTGGCGGGGGCCCCGCCGGGCCGGAACCCGAACGAGTTCTCCCGAATCGCGCTAAGCGTTGCCATAGCAGACAGCGGTTCGATTTGTCTTGATGATGTCGCGAAGGTCAAGGCTTACGGTCTTTCGCAAGATCGATCCACGCGCGACGGCAGGACTTATTCTGATAAAGCGCCTGGACTGTCCTTCGCGGCGGTCCCGGCGGTCGTTCTGCTGAAGATGCTCCTGCCACTCGCGCCCCAGAGCGATCTGCCGGCATACTGGCCCCTGCGGCACTTGCTGACCGGAGCGATGGTCGCCCTACCGGGCGCGTTACTGATCTTCCTGATTCTGCGGAAGCACCCGGTGGCGTCTGGAAAGCGGCACGCCTCCATTGCCGTCATCTTCGCCTTGACAACACCACTACTCACCTATGCGACCCTGTTCTTCTCACACGTGCCGGCAGCACTGCTGGTGACCGCGGCGTTCGTCATGCTCTTGCGGCCGGGCAGGTCTGGGCCGGGGCCTTCTCCGGCTGCGGCAGCGCTCAGCGGTGCACTGGCCGGCTACGCCGTGGTCACGGAGTACCCCACCGTAATAGCCGGGTTGGTTCTGGTGTTAGCCCTCTTCCTGCAGCGCGCTCCCTGGCGCGTACTGTTGAGTTTCGCAGTAGGCGGCTCAATCGGTGTATTGCCGGCGTTGGTGTACCACCACTTCGCTTTCGGCTCGGCCTGGACGACCGGTTACGCCTTCAAGAGCCATGCTGACCACGCCGCCATTCATGCCCAGGGATTACTCGGGGTCACCTTCCCGACGGCGGAGAGGCTTTGGGGAGTCCTGTTCAGTGCCCAGCGGGGCGTTGTGTATTACTGTCCTCTGCTGATGCTGGCTCCCGTAGGGTTTGTCGTGATGGCCGTTCGAAAGCGGGCTAACACGTGGCCGCTCGTCCTGTTGTCGGTCGGCTACGTTTCTTTCGCGGCGGGGTTTGTCGATTGGCAGGGAGGATGGTGCGCTGCCGCGCGACACCTCACGCCCGCGTTGCCGCTTCTGGTCTTCCCCATCGCGGAGGCCATCGACGTCATGGCCGCGCGGTTGTGGTCGCGAATCGCTGTCGTCCTGCTTGCCGGCATCTCCCTGAGCAGCGCCGTTCTGACTGTCGCGGTAACCCCGTTCTTCCCAGAAGTCTATGCCGTTCCCCTGGCCCAGGTGGCAATGCGTTCGATTCTCGATGGCGCTGTCACACCCAACTTGGTCAGCGAGTTTACGCCGCTTTCGCCCCTCGTGAGCCTGGGCATATTTGCTACTATTGCAGTCGCGGTAACGGTGGTTGCGCTGATACGGATGTACCCCTCCCCACGTGGGAAGATCTGGATTCCCGCCCTAGTACCGCTCACCATAGCGCTTCACTTGGGTGCTGTATGGTCCAGCGCTCCGGCGCTCTCCTCCAAACACGAAGCCGCGCGGGCGATTGTGGTCCATCGGATTGGGTATACGGCACTCGCCGAGCGACTCTGGTCCAAGGCAGTCCAGGCCGGCTTCCGGCCCAGACCGAAGGAGTGATCCGTATACTGTACGTTTCTTGCCAATACAACATACTGTCCATGCGGGTCAACCTCGCTTGAAGTGAAAGGTCTCATAGCAATAGGGTGATGATCTAGAATCCGGCAGATGGGAAATCCCGCATATAATAGGGCCATGACTAAGACGCGAGCCACCCGTGACCAACAGGCAACCGCTAAGGCGCCACAGTCTTGGGGCCGACTGCTGTATCCGGCGGGCGTGGGCGTTGCGGCGCTCGGGCTCTTCATTATGACCCTCGCCCCCACCGTGACCGCCGAGGATAGCGGGGAACTCATTGCCGCGGCCTGGCACTTCGGCATCCCTCATCCGCCGGGATACCCGCTGTGGACCCTGCTCTGCGGCATCTTCATCCACGTCCTGCCGTTCGGCGAGATCGCCTGGCGGGCCAATCTGTTCTCCGCCGTCTGCTCCGCCGGCGCTGCCGTGTTCGCCTACGCCGCCATTCGACAACTGGGCCTGGCCAGGTCTGCCGCCGCCGCGGCCGCCCTGGTGTGGATCTGGACCGAATGGTCATGGTCTCAAAGCGTCATCACCGAGGTCTACGGCCTGAACTCGCTCCTGACCGCTGCCGTGCTGTACTTTGTTCTGCGTTGGCATCGAACCGGAACCAACCGGCCGTTGGTGGTCGTTTCGCTGCTGCTGGGGCTGGGAATGGCCCATCACCAGGTCATCGCCTTCGTCGGATTGGCCGTGCTGGTCTGGGTGCTCCTCTTGCGACCGAGTCTGGTGAAGCGTTGGCGCCTGGTGCTGCTTTGCCCCGCGGCCTTCGTCATCGGCCTGCTGCCCTACGCATATCTTCCCATCCGGGCCAGCGCCAAGCCGGTCATGAATTGGGACGATCCTTCTACACTGCAGCGCACCTGGGCCCATGCCACTCGTCAGGCCTACGGAACACTCGGCCCCACCCCATCCTCCGAGCCCCGCTCCGCAGGGCGCCTGGCCGCGCAACTCACTTACCTGGGCGGAGCGCTCTGTGACGACCTGACGCCCTGGTTAGCCGGCGCCGCCGCCCTCGGCCTCCTGCTTCTTGCCCGGCGAAACCGCCGCGTGCTGTTGCTCGTGCTACTCTGGCTGGTATGTACCGGCGGGCTGTTCGTCCTGGTGGCCAACTTCGACCTCGACCGGACCAACCGCTGGCTCATGCGCGTGTTCTTCATCCCCGTGTCCCTCGGCTTGGTCATCCCCCTGGCCTATCTGCTGGATGCGCTACGGGGGATGGTGTACAGAAGTTTGCCCTCCCATCGGCGGCTCGCCGTCCTCATCGTGGCCCTGCTCGTCGTTGCGGGCCCCACCCTCCAGGCCGCATCCCATCAGGACCGCTGTGATTACTCCAATTACTGGTATGCCTACGACCACGCCCAGAACCTGCTAACCTGCATGATGCCCGATGCCCTGGTCTTTCCCTATGCCGACTACAACACCTTCCCCTTGGTCTATCTCCTCATGGTCCAGCAGCGCCGCCCCGATGTACTCATCGCCGCCTATTCAGGGCGCGTCCGGCCGGAACTCCACCAAGACCGTCCCCCGGACTCCCCGGATTCGATCGTGACCTGGCTGATCAAGCACGCCGGCCGGCCGGCCTACTGCACCATCGAGCGACCTTCCCCGGTTCCGTCCGCCGCGTTTGTCCCCGCCGGAATAATGTACTACCTGAAACCACCGCGGGTAACCTTCGACGGAAGCGACCTCGTCGAGAAATGCAGTTACCGCAATCTGGAACAACCGTCCGTCCAGGACCTCAGCGCCGCCCTCATCATGATCCAGTATCACCTCTCCAAGGGCTCCTACGAGTTCAAACGCGGCGAACGGGAAACGGGCCTGGAACACCTGCGGACTGCGGCTCAGCTCGGCCACGGGATGAAGGGAGTCATGCACAAGATTGGCGTCCTCATGTTCAACCAGGGATTGCAGGACGAGGCGATCACCTACTGCGAGGAAGCCGCCCGACTAGACCCGCACTGGGTGGTCCCGCGCTGGAGCCTATTCCGTGCCTACAAGATTCAATCCCGCTGGGAGCAGGCCCGAGGTGAGTTGTCACAGATCATCGAAGCCGACCCGCGCGATTCCCGGGCCTGCGCCGAGCTGGGCTTCCTCCTGCACCGCCACCTCAACGATTCCCCAGGCGCGGTTCGTTCGTGGCGCGAGGCCCTGCGGCGGAACCCGGCCCTGTCCCAAGTCAAGCGCATTCTGGATCGCTACGATCGAGAGGGTCGGCTCCCTGAGAAGGGTTGAGTGAACCCTGGGCCGGTGGCCGCGATAGCCACTCGCACATTCGGGAAAAAACCACCCCGATGGCCACGATCAGGATCGGATCGACCACCCACCGCACGCGGGTCAACGGGATGAAGGCCACCGCCACCAACCACTGGCTGGCGAACAACCCGATCAACAAGCCCCGTACGTTCGGCCGGCCGCGAAGCACCAGCAAGGCGATAATGCCCATGGGAACCACATACTGAGGCGTGGTCCACGGCACGATCGATATCCGCGGGGCCAACACCCACAGCAGGGCCGACCCGGCCAGTCCCGCCAAGGCGGCCAGGTATACAGACCGTCGAACGCCTGCGATCCGGCCCCTTCGCCAGGGCCCCCAGCCACCGACGGCCACCGCCCCGAGCCCGATGACCAGCGTAAGCGGACCGGCCGGCCGGACACTCGCCCGCAGCCAAACGACCGTCTTCCGCAGCGCATTGCTCACCGTCGTCCCCGGATTCGCGGCCAGGAATGCGAACCCTTCTCGATAGAGACTCCGGTCGGCCTCGACTTCGGTGAGGCCCTCCCCGCGGAGCCGCTCATAGGCTTGATAATCCGTGTCCTGTCCCAGTCCGGGGTTGATCGCATATTGGGCATTGTGCCCCAAATAGAAATTCAGCCCCCCGCTGCTGGACAGCGTGAAGCTGCCCAACTCCCGGCTGTTCCGCAGCCCCCAGCTGCAGGCACATATCATCGCCGGCACCAGCACCAGCACCACCCGCGTTACCCGCTGCCTCCTCGAGCCGGCCCGGCAGGCCGCATCCACCACGAACGGCACGATGAACAACAGGGCATTAGCCCGCGTCAGCACCCCCAATCCGAGCATCAGGGACGCGCCCAGCAAACCCGTGGATCGGCCGACCGGCGAACGCCCCGCGATGCCGACGGCGATATACAACCACAGGGCCAGCAACACCAGAAAGACGAGAAGCGTCTCGGTCAAGAAGGACGTCTGCAGAAGCAGTCGCGGCGAATAAACGGCGGCCACGCTCCCCGCGATCCAGCCGGCCCGGCCGTCCGCCAGCCGTTCGGCAATCAGCGCAATGATGATCGTCGAGCACCAGGCCAGCAGGGCCTGGATCAACAGCACCGCATTCTCCCCCAGCCCCGGGCCCTGCCAGTGGTAAACAGCAGCGAGGAAGGCGGGATACAGCGGCATCCGCTTGGCCACCTCGCCAGTCGGCAGGCGCAACTCGCCGCTTTCCACAAGCTGCAGCCCCAGGGCCACATACTCGGCTTCGTCCGGCCAGCGCCCGCTCTCCGGGCTGCCGAGGAAATACAACCCGTGCGTCGCCGCCGCCACCAGGCAGACCACAACCAGCCAACGGCGCCTATCTGGTTGCGGCATGCGGTCGGTCCTCGTCAACGTTGATCTGAGGGTCTGAGTGAGCCGGGCCGTCCTCGGCCCGGTCTCTGCCGAACGCCCCGGACGCCCCTGAAGCCCACCCGCCTGGGGGGCCAACCCGCCGAATCAAGCATGACCGAGTACCAGAGCATTTCACGCTTGCGTGTGTCCTGGAAGAGCCGCGGGCTTCAGCTCGCCCGGCCCTGCCTTGGAGAAACCTCACGATTGGCTGCGCCACAGGCAATCGTGAATCGTTCGAGAAGAAAGACCGCTGGCCCGCCACTCGCCGCCGGCCACGCCCTTGGCCATCAGCTTCCCGTCTTCACCGCCACCCGCTGGTTCTTCTCGAAATCCCGACGCAGGTCGACCTTGCCGTCCGTGAACACCACCAGACTATTGCCCCCATAAAAAGTGAGCACCCCGGCCTTCTTCAACTCCTCGGCGCTATTGCCATAATAGAGACAAATAACTCCCCCCGGGTCGAGTTCGTTCCGCACGCAACACAGTACCTCCTGG
>CAZFMS010000018.1:0-25424 GCA_964520125.1 uncultured Planctomycetaceae bacterium | reverse complement strand
AGGGTGGTTTACCTCATGTGGGTATGCGCCATGTCATGCTTAAAGTGCTCTAGGTTCTATAGGACGACCTTCTTCAGCAGCGTGATACCATCCTGCCGGGCCTAAGCCTTGACAATCCGCCCTTAAGAGCGATAATGGTATTGTTCCTGCGAGGGCCGGCACACCACGCGGAAGAACGGACCGGATATCGGCCAGGGCCGGGCCAATCCCTGCCAGAGAGAATCGAAAGGAGCTTGGGAGATGAAGACTATGTTTACGAAGAAGCTGGTTCGCGGCGCCGTCATTGCTATCGTCGTGTTGAGCATCCATGCTGCGGAATCCGGGGCATACGACAGATACTCCGTGAATGGAGATGACACCAACTGCAGAGCCTGTCACGGGAATTTCCGGGATAATGCCTATGTCTCACTCTCCGATGGACAGGATTGGGGCAACCTCCATAACATCCACCGATTCGACATGCTCGGTGGAGATTGCGACACGTGTCACATTTCCTCATCGCAACGATTCCCGGTCTATACCAGCAGTTCCGGGGGCGGTGCGGGGTTCGATCCCATCGGCTGTGTGGGGTGTCACGGGAGGCTTGAAGACCAGGCCGCTGGCGCCGGCCTGCGCCGGCATCACTGGAATGCCGGTGTGGCCCTATGTGCGGGATGCCATGCAGATGCCAATCCCGCGAACTACACGCCGGTCGGTGAAGACGTCCTTCCCCCTTACTATTTCACCCCCGATACCAACCACCCCGACAAGCCTACGGATCCCTGCAATCCGAGCGGGGGAGAGGACTACGCGGGCATTTCGGAAGGGCTGGACAACGACGGCGACGATCTCTACGACGGGAACGATCCCGATTGCGGAGCTGTCCTGCTCGGCGACATGAACTGCGACGGCACGGTGGACCTGAACGACATCCCCAACTTCATCATCGCCTTGCTCGATCCGGCCAACTTCCCGCCCAACTGCGACATGCTCAACGGAGACTTCGACACCAGCGGAGACATGAGCGGCACCGATCTCCAGGGCTTCGTGGACGTCCTGACCAACTAAGAACGCCTCGTCAGACCGGGCCGAAGGGTGTACCCGCGGACAGCTTGCGGCCCTGACCTCACTCCCACGATGCGAACAGGGCAGCGACAAAAGGCTGGGCGTCGTCACCGTCGGCGGTTTGGTCTCCGTTCAGATCAGCCCGGGCCTCGTCGCTCGGGTCCAGGGGCGTGCCCAGCAAGACGGCGACAAAGGCGTCGATGTCGTCGGCATTGACCACGCCGTCGCCGTTGATGTCGCCGGGTATCTCGGGCCCGGAGATCACCAGGGCGGGCTTCGACGCCGGGTTCGAGTCGAGGGCGTCGATGAAGGCCTGGTTGGTATCATACGGCGTGTTGGGGTCGATCTGGAATCGGAAGGCGACCATGTCCTCGCTGCTGATCAACGCCTGGTTCACCACGTCGCTGACGTTCAAGGAATAGGGCGTGGGGAGCTGGTATCCCACGACGTTCGCGCTTCCTTGGAGCACGGCCGGCCCGGACGAGAAATCGGCCAGAGTCTCCAGTAGATCCGCCGGATAGGAGTAGATGTTGACGGTCATGTCCGGAAAGGGCCAGATCGGGGCCCCGCGGATGGTGAAGTTCAACACCGCAACGACCGGTGGCTCCAGGGTCACCGTGCTGAGGTCGTACTCCCACGCCAGGCGGTGCTCCAGGTTGACGTTGCGGGCCGTCGCGTCGGTGGTCAGGGTGATGGAGCCTTCGTAGCTGGACTGGTTGAACGTCCAGTCCGCATCATCAGCCAGGCCGTCGGCGTTGTTATCCAGCAAGGTCCCGTCTTTGACCGGATAGAACGTCTGCTCGGCGATCGCCGTCGAGGCGGACCAGGCCGAGACGCCGACCATCAACGAAGCCGCCGCCCAACGAAGCAGCGCCGGGCGAATCCTGCACAATCTGTCAAACGTCATCATTGCCTCCTCCAGGCCCCCGGGGGTGTTGCACACCCTCGACGCGCCGCCTCAGCGGTTGTCTGAATCAGCACCCGCCACCAGCTCTGAGCACCCTGCCGCACAGCGAACCGGCCGCTCACTCGGGCAAACCAGATTAAGGAAGGACCACGAGGCCAATGCCACGTCCGGGAAGGGCCTTACACCAGGCCCTTCGGCGCGCATCTGCCATGCTGTACCCTCCTGGCCCCAAATACGGCAAGCCGCGTGCCACGGGCCGGCTGGCAGGCCATGCACCTCACTGGCCGCGTAAATGTGGGCCCGGGTACGCCCTGGGCCTCGATAAGCATGATCTTCTCCGTGGCAGAAGACTCCCACTGCGCTCGATCCTGCGGCTCGCCGCAGCTGCGTCTCTCATTACTGAGAAACGCCCGACCCGGATGTCTCCGCGGTGACACGGTTGGTTGGCCGCGTCCTTGGTCCGGCCAGGCCGCGGGGTGCAGGGAATCTGCCGCGACTCGCCTCGATCTGGGCGTTTCAGGGTAACGAGCCAGCGCCGCGCACAAGAAACGGCGGGGTGAGAGCGATTGACCCTCACCCCGCCGTTGAATGTACACCCGCTTGGGCAGTCCTCGCCCGGGCACCGTGGCCAGCAAGCCGCTACTGCGGAAGTGTCTCGCAATAGGCCCCCACGTCTGCACCCTGGGCGTCCGTCATCCCCAGGTCAAAGTAGCTGGTCATGCTCGATCCGGGGTGGCCAAGACGAATCTTGTGCAAAGTCTCCTGCGGGTTGTCATTGGCCAACGTGCCAACAAAAGCACCACCGCCGAAATCGATGGCTGTTCCGTCCGAGCCGTGACAGATTGTGCAGTCCGCAGCCGGGTTGACGCCACCGCCGTACAGCGTTGCGCCGGTGCCAGGAATACCGTTGAAGGAGTAAGTGTAGCTGCCAGGTGTGCCGGTCGTATTGATGTGGGGGCCCGTATCGATTACACCCCCGTTCTTGATAAAGGCCACCAGGTCGTTGATGTCATCATCGCTGAGCCCGATGGTGCCGAAGTCGTGGCCGTTTACGGTTGTGCCGCCGGTGCCATCGCCATTCGGATTCTTGATGATGTCGAAGATATCCAGTTCGGTCATATTGGTCGCCGCATCGAGAACACCGATGATCCCAGTGTAGTGGCTTCCGCTCTCATAGCGGCCGAGATAGCCGATGTAGTCCCAGCCGTGACATTCCTTGCAGCGGTACGTCGTGCTGCCGGACTTCAGCGCCGCAGGTGGGTACAGCGGGTGATCGCCAGTGGGCTCGGGAGCGCCATTGACCTTCCACCACTTGTCATAGAGTAGCCCGCCGCGCCGCGGGTAGGGCCCGGCAGGAGCAGCACCGTGAATCGTGATAGCGGACGGGAAGCCCAGATCGAACTGGTCCACGTTGTTGTGGCAGGTCTTGCAGGCCCATGAGCCGGTAAGCGACGGGTATGCGAAGCTCCCGTCTCCAGTGAACTGATCCGCCGAGGTCAGGTCAATTCTGAAGATATGCGAGCGGATGTCGCCGGTTGCCGGGCCGGTGCCGACCGGGTCGTGCCCGACCGCACTCTTGACCAACTTGGGCATGTGGCAGTCGATGCATACCAACCCCGTCATCCCGCCGGACGTGATGTTGTAGTCCTTGCCACCCACGCCGCCTGTGTTGTGGCACACCGTGCAATTTGTATCCATGCCCGGGGCGTCCCCGCTGATGTCCATGTACTTGGTCGTGGTATGCGGATCGTGGCACGCGCCGCACAGGAGATCACGGTGTGGACCGGTTGCGGCGTAGGTCGGATCGTCGTCGGGATCGATGCCGCGCATTTCGTCATACTGTTCGTGATGGCGGATCAACCCGCCCTTGGCTGCGATTCGCCCCGGGCCGCCTACGTACGTCGGGTAGTCCTTCTCGCCGTCACGCGTATGGCAATCACCGCACGCGGCCGCCTTACCGTAGGCCATGTCGTCCGCCAGGAAGTCGTCGGTGCTGCGGGCCGCGGCCAGCCTGGTGATGTTCGCTGTGCTCGGTACCATCGCGTGAAGTGACCCCGCACCGTGGCAGGCTTCGCATTGGACACCGGGCTGGGCGAACGTGCCATGCATGCCCGGCAGACCCCCCTGCCGATTGAGGTTGCGAAGGTCGCCAGGCTCGGAGGTGTAGGCCTTCCATCCGGTGGTATGACAGTTGCCGCAGTTGTACTTCTTGTCAACCTCGTCGTTGTGATAGGAGGCCATCGCCATTGTCTCGAGGTTGTACTGGACCTCGCTGCCGGTGACGATGAAACCATCCGCGTCAATCCAGCGGGACTTCCACCCGAACCCACCGATCACATAACTGACGTCGCTGTAATCCAGTGGTGTACTGAGGGTGTTGTCCGTGCCCGGGTGAGGGTCGTCCGGGGGTAAATCATCATCAGCGATCATCCCCAAAGCCCCGGCGATGGAGCTGAACGGATAGGTGGGCATCAGCCCGTTCTCGATCTCGTTCAGCTTGTAGCCGTGACCGTTGCGCAGGAACACGGTGTAATCCATGCCGGTGATCGCCTGGGGTCCGTGACAGGTCAGGCATGTATCCGGCCCCACGTAGTCAGCGACCGGCGTGTAGCCGCCGTCGGGTGTGTAGCGCAGGTCGGCGCCCGGGAGGATCGTGCCGGTCACCTGCTCGTAGGACAACTGAAGCAACCCCACGGCGTACTCCGTGTTGTGAACGCCCAGGCTGCCGTCATTCTTGACATACTCCCAGTTCCAGACGGCGTCACGGACGGTCTGGAGGAAGCCCGGAGGGTCATCCACGACCGCACTGAAGTCCCAGTAGGGATAGTGGCCGAGATAGATGGCCCCGGTGTCGGTGATTGCGGTGAGGAGCGTGTCCATGAGCCCCTGCACCTCATCCTGTACTCCTTCGACGGTCCCATTGCCGTCGAAATCAGCGCGTGCGGTACGGTTGAACGCCGTCAAACCGGTATGACAACCTCCGCACGCGTTCTCTACGTTCTCGAAGCCCTCGTCCGGGTCGCCCGGCGTATGGACGGTCATGTTGAACGAGTGGCCGCCAACCTTGCCTGCCCCGGGGTTGCCAGCGGTGGGACTCGGCGCCATATGGCAATCGCTGCAGCCCGCCGCAGTCGTGTGTTCAGAGTTCCCCAGGCTCGTGTTGCCAAACTCTGCACCGTTGATCCCCACCAGCATCACCCCGCCGAGGAGGTAATGCGGGGCGGCACTATAACCGCCCGGCTCGCGGCGGCCGTTGTGGCACACCATGCAGGACGCATCGTGACCGGCATCCGTGATGATCGTGCCGCCGGGCAACTCAACTTCGTCAACAACGCGTAGCAGATGCTCGTTATCCTCACCGTGGGTCGAATGGCAGACCAGGCAATCATGCACGCGGAATTCGCCGCTCTGGTCATCATCCGACAGGCCTTCTGAGAAGCCGATGAAGCCGTTGCCGGAGTGGCATTTCCGACAAGCGGCCCGGCCCGGTTCGGTCCAATCGTAATGGACAAAGGCCTCGCCCTCTTCGTCGGCGTGTCCGGCGTTCAGCCATTGGGAAGTCTGGACGTGGCACTCTCCGCAGAGCTGGCCGCGGCCGGTCTCCGCTCGCAGATAGGGCTCGCCCATGAGGTCAGTGTGCTGGTCGTGGCAGGTTCCGCAACGGATGTTGCCGTCGTCCAGGTGCAAGGCCAGCTCGCTCTCCGGGTCGGGGCCCAGCACGCCGTTGTCGTCGGCGGGGACGGCCAAGGGGTGGTTGATGTTGTCAGCGATACCACCGATGACCTGGCTCATCGCCGTCCCACCAGGACTGTGGCAAGACAGGCAGAGGTTCTCCTGACCCTCGGCGGTCAGCATGCCGCCGGGCGCCTGGTCCAGCGAGTGGCAGCGACCGCAGATCCACGGGTACTGCTCCTCGGTTTCGGGGTGGCTGTGCATGTGCGGCGCTTCGAGGGTCGGCGGGTAGTCGCGGCTGCCAACCATGGCCAGGAAGCCCTCCACAGTGCCGGCTCCGAACCGATCCACCGCCATCGACAGGTCCTGCACGTCAAGGCGCCGGTCCATGTTGAGGTCCAGCTCGCGGTCGTAGGTGCCGGCGTGGATGGCCTCGGCGATGACCAGCGGATTGTCCGGGTACTGCGGCAGGGCCGGGGTCTTCTTGATGACATCGGCGAAAGGCACCTGGGCGTGGCCGGCCTGGCGGGGCAACCGCAGGTCTTGGGCGGAAGCGGATTTCCCATGCGGCGCGGGGTCCTGCAGAGGAGCCATGATGCACCCCACGGTGTAGACTTCCACCGCCGAGTTGTTGGTGCTGACCACGTACAGCCTGCTTATCGGGGAGCGATCGTCGATGATGATGTCGCGGGGGACCCGCAGCTCACCGGCGCCGGTTCCGAAGCCGATGGGTGGATTCAAGAGGTCATAGTCCACGCCGGCGGGATCGAAGGTCCGAACCACACCCATCAGGGCGTCCGAGGCGTAAATATTGCTGCACTCGTCGATGGCGATGCCCCCGGTCCGGGCGATCCAGGCCAGGGGGTCCATGCCGGCGTAGGCAATGCGATAACCGAACTTGAACTGATGCGTTCCCGCGGTGTCGTAGACATTGATGCGGAAGCCGTCAACGTCGGCGATCACCACGCGGTCCAAGGCGGCGTCGATGGCGATGGCCTGCGGAGAATCAAGGGCGCCGATGACCTGCCCCTCATAGGCCCACATCCCGACCAGCTTCCAGCCGGCGGGGGGGGGATCGGTGACGTAGTCAAACACCATCACGCGGTGCATCTCGCTGTCGACTACAAAGACCTCTCCGGTGGCTGGATGAATGGCGATATCGTTGGGGGCCGCCAGACTGAAAGGTGCGGGATCCACACTCTCCTGGTACACGAAAGAGGCATCATAGACGCCAACTTCGCCGTCGCTACGGGAGATAAACACCTCCCCCCCGGGGTGGACGGCTATACCCACCGGGCCTTCGGGGATCGAGTAGGTGTTCAGGACTGCACCCGCGGCATCATACTCAATGACCTGCCCGGCGGGCTCGTCAGTGACATAGATGCCGCCCCCGGGTGCCAGAGCCAGCCGACCTGGATTAGTCAAGCCGGTCGTGAACGTGTCGGCGTAGGTCAGCTCTGGGGCCGGGCCCAACACTGTAGAGGCGATTGCAATTACTACGGAAGTCATCATCTCAGTTTCTCCTCCAGGTCCTTGATTTCCAAAGGCTGGCGGGCATCCAAGGGCATACGGTCCTTCGCGCGCGCCTTCCTGGGCGTTTGGGGAGCAGTAGTTTGCAAGAACCATGCCAATGCCCCAGGAACGGACGTCAGACCCACCCGTGGAAACCGAACGTGACAGAAGTGTCGCCGTATCATGGGTTTACCAGTTGCTCGACGATTCGATCCAAAACCACCTGTCCAACGGCTTTCTTAACCGGGAGACCCCCAGGACCAGCTTTCCGGAAGTTCGGAATCTTGGGCGAAATCTCCCATATGCCGATGAACCGTGGCCCCAATCGATCAAAACAGGCTGCCGGCAGCGGCGCCGGAGTTCAGACAGCGGGTCAAGCCGACCACGGAGCAGGCTCTCGCTGGCCGCCACCTGACCAAGTCGCGGATGACCTTTCTGAGGCGACACCGGAACAGTCGCTTACAAATTCCTGGATCCGCGAGGGGATTACTGAGGGGCGATAGGCCCCGGCGATCGTCGGTGGGTTCCATGTGCCGCGGTCGCCGGGCAGACGGTGGCTGCACGCGCCGGTGGTTCGGCGGGGGCTGGGGCCCGGGCCGCGCAGTTGATACTCCTGCCGGGTTCAAAGCAAATCCGGACCCTGATGAAATCCTTGCCCGCCGGTTGCGGCTCGGGTCTCGGATGATTGCTGTCCCGGAATGGAGAATCGCCCATAAGTCCGGGTCTCAGCGCCCCGGATTGGTCGGGGCCGGCCGGGGGGGGGCGGTAAGGGGGGCGGCAGGGGGGCGGCGGAATCCGGCACCATTTTCGCGCAGGCCGGAGGGCAGGTCGTCCCAACGTATCGTACGTTTTACACATCGGGGGCGGCTGCCGAGGCCTCTCCCCATAGACATCACGCGACCTACACGACAGGAATCAAACGAATCGGCCCTGGGAGGCTGAATCGGGCCGGGCTTGCGAGGTACGCGGCCCGGTCGGCACTCTCTAGTTCTGCTGGGGGGCAGATCGATGGCAACTCCCGGGGTCTTGGCTACCCGTTCGTACGTTCTAGCGGTAATCGGCGTTGTCCTGACCGCCTGTGGGCCGATGGTCTCTGCGGCCGGCTGGCCGAGCAGACCGGGGGACCAGATCAGTGCACTTCAGCGTGGACCGGGCGTTTCAAACCACCCTGTCGGCGTGGTTCCGTCCGCTGGCATGTCCCTACCCGACGGCTGGCCGCTGGACCGTAACGGGGCAATGACCTGTTTCACTTGTCATTACCAGGTGCCGCCGATGACCGGAGGCGGCCGGGCGTTCCTGCGTGGCTTCGACCAAGGAACTGCCCTGGCGGAAGAATTCTGCATGAATTGCCACGGCCAAGACGAAGAGGCCGGACAGATGTCGCCCCATTGGATGGCTGTCCGCGTTGCCCACGTGAGGAGCGACGACGATCGGGTCCGGTCTCGGGGAGGGAGCTTGGACCAGGACTCCAAGAGATGTCTGGCCTGTCATGATGGAGTCAGTGGGCCGGAATCCAACAACTCCACGCCGTGGAGTCCTGGTACCGGCTCTCTGGGTGACCGGGAGCGTAATCACCCGGTGGGGGTGCGCTATCCCTTCGGCGACTCGCGTCGGCGCGGTGCGCCGTTTCGATCCGCGGCGCTTCTGCCCGAGCAAGTACGGCTTCCCGGAGGGTCGGTCAGTTGTGTCTCCTGCCACGACCTGTACGCCGGCGGCCGGTATCGGCTGACCGTGCCGATCGAGGGATCCAAGCTCTGCTTCACCTGCCACCAGATGGACTGAGCGAGCACCTCGGGATCGTGGCCCGAGCAGCAGAATCTGGGGATTCACCCCCTCTGCCGGCGACCTCACGGTTCGTTGCGGTTAGGCTTCGAGCCGTACAGCGCAGAGTAAGGGCACCCGCCACCTGAGAGCCCCCGAACTTGCTCGGGGGGTACGTTACCACGTCTTGCAGGAACACCCCCGACTGAGGTCGAGTGCTCCTGGGACGCTATTGGCGTGACCATGCCTGGTACTGCGAAGAGCTTCCAGCAATAAGGGGGCCCGGGCGTCTCGGCTGTGTTCGCACCGCCCAGAGCGGGGTGCTACCAATACTCGAGGTGGGCGTCCTGGGTCCGAACGCGCTGGAGATCAAGGCCAGTTCCTTCTCAGGAATGAGAAGACTGGCGAGAAAGGTGTCCGACTCGGGGCTCCCGGGGCCGCAAAACGGTTGCCAAATCTAAATGCTCGATCAAGAGGTGGGCAGGACCGCAGAGGTTTGCGGAACATACTGCCTGACAAGGGGTAACAGCACCTGACGGGTTGATTTCACCTCTCGGCTCCGCCCGGACCGGCTGTTCACCCAAGCGAGGTGGCAGAGCAGGCCTCTCGTGGCAGCTGGGAGAGAGTTGCGGATTATCGACCTCAGCTCACCTTCATGAGGATGCTCCTGGGGCCTCTTCACCCGTCCATCCCGGCCTGGGGCGTCCCAGGCTTGTTCCACCGGCGAAACACCAATTGGGGCCGACCCATTTGATATGGCTGGGGCGGACTCCTGCCAGAACAGTAATCCGGCACGTAACTTGCCCATACCGAACGGAGGCTTTGGGTGCGCGCCTTGATGGATGTTCCCCAAGGCCCTGTCTGGAAGTGAGCGGACTCTACTAGATCGGTGGGAATCGGACGTGTCTGGAAAGCAAGGCAGCCCTGCCATGGGCGCGAGGACTGAGCCGGCCAAAGGGACGGCTCCTCAGCCAGCCATCTTGTGCTCGTCGGCATGCAGCGCGGCCGGTCCGACGGAGCAGCCCAACCATACCCAGAACCTGGCTTCGTCACCGCCACCGAGTAGGTCCGACCGCGCTGGTCACAACGGAGACGGTCGCCCTCTGGCGGCTCGGCCCCGACCTCGGCTGATTATCCCCTTGGGCGTTCTTTGCGTCTTCGCGGTGCTCTTCGTTCTCGGTGATGTGTTGGAGAGGCACCTCTTTCCCGACTTGTCCACCGGTTGGCATCACGGTTTTCTGACCTTGCGGGCCGCACTGGCCACCATAGTCGCCAGCCTGGGCGTCTATCTGGCGATGCGGCGGCAGGAGCAAGAGCTGTCGAAGACCGCCGGACAACTCAGCCGGCTGCTGGAATCCTACGAGGCCAACAAGTCCAGCCCCGGCCATTTCGAGAATCCGCACCTGCGTCACTGCCGTGAAGTACTGGACTGCAGCCGCAAGGACTGTGTCATGTACGACCAGCCGCAGGACCGCTGCTGGCAGATCAAGGCCCTGAAGGTGACCGAAGGCGCCAACAACGGTCCCAGGATCCAGATCCAGCAGTGCCACAACTGCAAGGTATATCGCGCCGCCTGCCCGGACAGGTTGATCGAATTGGGCGAGAGCTTCAACAGCCTGATGTTCCTGCTGGCGGAAGACGCCGCCCGGCTGGGGCGCATGCGGGCCCAGATGGTCGAGAAAGAGAAGATGGCCGCCATCGGCCAAATGGCCGCGGGCATTGCCCACGAGATCGGCAACCCACTCTCCAGCATCTCCGCCATCGTTCAGGTGTTGAAGCGCTGGCGCGGTCGAGAAACGAAGACCAGCCAACTCGATCTGATCGAGACGCACATCCAGCGGATCTCGACGACCGTGCGGCAACTGGTCAGCCTGGCTCGGCCGGTGACCGAACAATGGGATTCGATCGACATCGGCAAGACCATCGAGGACGCCATCCGACTGATACGATTCGACCGGCGGGCCCGGAATGTGGAGGTGATCTGCGACCTCACGCCGACCCGTCCGGCCACCTATGCCTTACGCGGGCAGCTCCAGCAGGTCTTCATCAATCTGGCCCTAAACGCCCTGGATGCCATGCCCGACGGGGGCCGCCTGAAGATCCAGGCCAGGGTCAACCACCGACATATAGACGTGACCTTCGCCGACACCGGCTGCGGCATTCCCCCCGAGGTCGGCCGAAAGATCTTCGATCCCTTCTTCACTACCAAGGAACCCGGCCAGGGGACCGGCCTGGGACTGTCCGTGAGCTACGGGATCATTCAGAAGCATGGAGGAACGATCGACTTCGAGTCCACCGTGGGCGCGGAGACCACCTTCACCGTTCGATTGCCCATTCTGGCCAAACCACCGGAAGCATGACGATGGCACAAACCACTGTATTGCTGGCGGATGATGAAGACACCCTACGGGAGAACCTGGCCCAGGTGCTCAGTGAGGAGGGTTTCGACATCATCGCTTGTCGGGACGGAACCGAGGCCTTGCGGGCCCTCAAGCAGAACACCGTCGATGCGATCATCACTGATCTGCGTATGCCGGGGGTCTGCGGCATGGACTTGATCGACCAGGCCACCAAGTTGGCTCCGGAGGCCAGCGTCATCGTAATCACCGCCTTTGGCGGGGTGGAGACGGCGGTAGCCGCCATGAAGAAGGGGGCCAAAGACTACCTGTGCAAGCCGCTCATCTTCGACGAGCTGATTTTCAAGCTCAAACGCATCTTGTCGCACGATCGCCTCGCCCGGCAGAACAAGCTGCTCCGGGCCCAGATCATGAAGACCTACGACACCTCGGACATCGTTGCCCGCTCGTCGTCCATGAAGGACATTCTGAACGCCATCCAGCGCGTGGCCTCGACCATGAGCAACGTCCTGATCACCGGGGAGAGCGGCACGGGCAAGGAGATTCTGGCTCGGGCCCTGCACTACGGCGGAATCACTCGGGACCGGCCGTTCCTGGCGGTCAATTGCGGGGGCCTGGTCAACGGCCTGGTCGAGAGCGAGTTGTTCGGACATCGCCGCGGGGCTTTCACCGGCGCGGACTCCGATCATACCGGGTTCTTCGAAGCGGCCGACGGCGGCACGCTTTTTCTCGACGAGATCGCCAACCTGCCGCTGACCGGCCAAGCCGTCTTGTTGCGGGCCATCGAGGAAAAGGCCATCACCAGGGTGGGTGACCATCGCCCGCGGCCGGTGAATATCCGGATCGTCGCCGCCACCAATCGTGACGTGGAGAAGGCCGTCGAATCCGGCACGTTTCGCGAGGACTTGTACTTCCGACTGAACGTGGTCCGCATCGAGGTCCCCCCCTTGCGCGAACGCCCCGAGGACATACCGCCGATGGTCGATCACTTTGTCAAGAAGTACAACGCCGAGCTTAAACGCGAATGTCTGGGCTTCGACCGCCAGGCCATTGCCGCCCTCTGTGCCTACGATTGGCCTGGTAACGTGCGGGAGTTGGAGAATGTCATCGAGCGGGCCCTGATCTTCACCGAGGGCGGATGGATCGGCGGCGACTACTTGTCGGGCCTGCTGGATAGGACCCCGGAACTGGCTTCCTCGGTATTCGACCTGCGGGCCGCCACCAGGGACTTCGAAAGGCAGCACATCAAGAAAGTGCTGGCCACCTTCTCCAACAACAAGAACGTAGCCGCCGAGTCGCTGGGAATCGCTCTGTCCAGCCTGTACCGCAAGATCGAGGAGTTGGGAGTGGTCAAGGTGGCCTCCGGGCAGAAGGAGATCGGCTGACCATCTTCGCAGAGCCCCCGAGATTGTCCGACGGGTGGATTGCGGGGCGGACACTGCACCGGGGGAGGGCCTTGCGGGGGAGGGAATGCGAGCTTCGTCGGACCGGAGCCCTCCTGCCCGCTCCCGGACTCGCCGGACCAAAACAGGGTGACCTTGCCTTATACTGTCCTACACGACTTCGAGTTGAGCTGTTCTCTATATCGATGCTCCGATGCCGTCCGCGACGGGGATCCAATGTGAAGGGAGACGCCAGGGTCATGAAAGCCGCACTCGCCACGCTATGTCTTGCCCTACCGGGGCTGCTGGTCCATCCGGCATCTTCGCCGGCCCAGCAACCGGGTCACGCGATGCACCCCCCGATGCCCGATCAGCAGCTCTTCTTCCAGTACCGGCTGCTGCGGGACGACCAACCGATCGTGGTGCGCAAAGACCTGGACCTTCAATCGCCGTCCTGGCCGGCAGAACTCGACCAAGTCGTTACCCTGCCCGCTCCGTTGGCCCCGGTTCGGCTGACCCGCTACCTGCCCGCCGCCCGGCTCGAGCAAAAGGTAGTGGCCGACGCCAGCGGCCAGGGGAAGCCGGCCCTCGAGATCTCCATCAACGGCCCCACCCAGTCGCACCAGCGGTGGCTGACCGCCGATGATCCGGAACGCAACCAGGTGGCCAGTTTCATCGGCACCTGGCGATACATGTCGGTGGCCGACGAGCCGGAGCGCGACTTACTGCGGAGTCAATTCGACGACGAACTGACTCGGGAGCCCAAGCTGCGGGTCGGCTTGTCGGACGGCACTGCGGAACAAGCCTTGGAACTGAAGGTGGGCCAGCGACAGGAGCTTGCCGCCTCGGGCTGTGCCGTGTTGGTACGCAGCTTCTTCCCCCATTACGCAATGAACCTGGACAAGAAGGAGCCGGTCAATCGATCGAAGAAGCGTATGAACCCGGCGGTGCTGGTGGAGATTGAACATCAGGGCAAGAAAGAGAGCCGCTGGGTGTTCGCCAAGTTTCCCGCCTTCACCACCGGGGGATCGAACGAACTTCCCATTCGGATCGAGCTGGACTGTCCCGTCGACCGAGAGCAAAGCAAGCCAGACTTCGTTCTAGTCACGATTGCCCGCGCCAAGCACGAAGTGTGGGCCCGCCACGAGGGCCAGAGCACTCATCGGAGCTTGAAGATCGGGGAGAAGCTAGCCATCCCGGGCTCGCAATACACCTTCCGAATGGTCCGCTTCGAGCCCTCGGGCCGCCTGATCGAGGATTACCATCCCGCCGACGGCGAGGGAGCGGTGACCGCATTGCTTGTCGAATTCTCCGATGCCTCCGGTCAGCGACGGCCCCTCTGGCTTCAACTCGGCCAAGAGCGGGCCATTACCACCGCCCAAGGGCGAGCGACACTTGCGTTCGGCTCCCGGTCTGCTGGTCCGCCGGCGACGCCCACCTCAGGAGGCCCCGCTTCAGGAGGCCCCACTTCGCAAGGCCACGCTTCAGGAGGCCGCTAATGATCTCTTCGCCCACCGGCCTGGCCGCAGTATTGGGGATGTTTTCGCTGGTCTTGCCGGTCCAGGGTCAACCACCCAAAGACTACCGGGGAGACTGCACGAAATCGGGGTGTCACGACGCGTTCGCCAAGCGCTCGGTCATCCACCCACCCGCCGAACCCGGTGGCTGCGATACCTGTCACGAGGCCTCCGACGAAAAGAAGCACCGGTTCAAGCTGACCATGGAAGGCGGCGAGCTTTGCGAGGACTGCCACGATGCCTTCGAGGGTAAGGTTACCCATGACCCGGCGGCGCAGGGTCAGTGCACCGCCTGCCACGATCCGCACAGCAGTGACGCCGCCCATCTCCTCAAGGCCGAGACCCAGGCCGAGTTGTGCGCCGAGTGCCACGACGATTTCTCCGAGGACTTCAAGTACCTGCACGGCCCGGTCGGCGCCGGCGTCTGCACGGTCTGTCACGATCCCCACGCCTCCGATCATCCTCGAATGCTCTCCGCGGACCAGACCACGAAGGTATGCGCCGAGTGCCACGCGGAGTTGCAGGCCCGCATCTCCAGCCAGGCCTTCAAGCACCAGCCGGCCACCGAGGATTGCACTAGCTGCCATGACCCACATGGGGCGGACAACAGGATGAACTTGAAATCGAGGCCGCCGGAACTCTGCATCGAATGCCACGACGAAATCGGTGATACGATCGAGGATGCCACCGTTGCTCATGACGCCGTGACCACCGGGAAATCATGTGTCGGATGCCACGACCCTCACGCCTCCGCCGAGCAGCACGGCCTACTCCACCAGCCGATGGCTCTGTGTCTTTCGTGTCACGATCGAGAGCTGAATTCCGGGACCGGCAAAATCACCAACATGGCCCGGCTGCTGGAGGAGAACCCGGAACACCACGGCCCGATCCGTGAAAAGAATTGCACGGCCTGCCATCAGCAAATCCACGGCGGCGATCATTTTCGGCTCTTGATGAAAGAGTATCCGTCCGAGTTCTACGCCTCCTTCGAGGAGGAGCGTTACGCCCTGTGCTTCGAGTGTCATGAGCCCGACTTGGTGAAGGACGAGCAGACCGACAAGCTGACCAACTTCCGCAACGGCAAGCAGAATCTCCACTACCTGCACGTGAACCGCAAGGTCAAGGGCCGCACCTGCCGGGCGTGCCACGACATCCACGCCAGCCGGAAACCCCGGCACATCGCCGAGAGCGTGCCCTTCGGCAAATGGAACCTGCCCCTCAACTACCTCAAGGCCACCAACGGTGGTTCCTGCCGCCCGGGTTGTCACAAAGAGTATCGTTACGATCGCATCACCCCGGTGGTCAACGTGGCCCCCTGAGACTTTGGCGATGGTCGGGCCGGAGCGACCGGTCCCCGACCGGGATGAAGAAACCGGCCTACTGCACTCCTCTTGTCGTAGCTCATCTTTCGGGCGATGGGAAGACCGTCCTTGGTCGTCCAGGGAATGTCCTTCGGCTTCCCCGGCGAAAGGTCCGCGTTGCGGGGTTGGTGGCACCTCATCGGCCTGCTGAGCACCATGGCCTGGCGGGAGATTCGCCGAGGTGGGGATGACCAATCCGAGACCTATCTCCTGCAGGTGCCCGAAACTTAGGCTAATCGAGGTGCGGCTCTCTGAGCGGCGGGGCGACCCGAAAAGGGCCCTGGATTGCTGCCGACGGGCACTGGAGAGCAACTGGGGCGAAGAGGTTGAACATTCTCATGCCGCGGAACGCAGGATCGGCGATTCTTACCCGTGAGAACGCGCCTCAGCCGGACAGCCGGCGGTCCGTTTGCCGGCATCGAGCGCATCAACCGTAACCCGTTACCAACGCCGTGCTTATGGGGCAGGAGCAATTTCGCGTTCGCAGATGCCCCCGGCCTTCTCGGTCTGGCACGAAGGATGTAGTCATTAGTATTAGGAGCGGATGCCGAGCTGCGCTTCGGTGTTCCGCGAGGCGTCGTCAGAGTCGTCAGGGTTCGAGAAAAAGGCCGGGTGTGCCCCGGCAGGCCGGCGACCGACGAGGCGCTCAAAAAAAACTTTGGCATTACAGGCCCTTGGAGGAGTCAACCAATGAAGCCAGGTATTTCAGTAATAGCGTCCTTGCTCATCCTCGTACTCGCAACATCCGCCTTCGGACAGATCGTCCCCGGCGATCCCTCTACGTATCCATCGTTGAGAATCGCCAATACGCCCCATAACCTGAACAACTACCCCGGCGTGTCGCTCCCCGGCAACCAGATATGTCTGCCCTGCCACACCCCGCATAACGCCCTGTTGGCCGGTTCGGACAACGTCCTGTGGAACCACGCGGAGACCCAGGAGAGCTTCACCATGTACAGCAATCTTGCCGCCCAACCGCAGGCGACCAGCAAGATGTGTCTGAGTTGTCACGACGGTGTTACGGCGATAGACAACTACGGCGGAAACGGCGGGACCGGCATCGTCATCACCGGCTCGGCAGCCCTGGGCACCGACCTGTCGGACGATCATCCCATCGGCATCGAGTATCCGAACCTGCCCGCCGAATACAACAATCCAACTTCGTTCGATCCAGGTATTGACAGCGGCCCTGGCGTTCGACTGATCGAGGTCGGAGGAGTGGACCGAGTGGAGTGCGCCTCCTGCCACAATGTCCACAATAACGGCCTGGGCCGCTTCCTCCGGGTCCCGCTCCAGGAGAGCTACATCTGCTTGCAGTGCCACATCAAGTAGAGATGTGCCGACCGGCAGATTACCCGGACCACTCCTGCGGCGCTCCGCACGTTAGGCTTTGAGAGAACTTTGGGACTCCTCAAACGCACACCTCTTCTCGGGGGTGTGCGTTTTTCTTTGGTTGGGTCTCTGATCAACCAGCCTGTCGATCGGGTACATTTGGGCCGCGCCTGCTCACAGCGCCTTGAGTTTCTTTCGGTACTCCGGGAGGCCCATCCTGCTGTGTAGAGTGATTCAGCAAGAGGCAACCAGGCGGGGGGAGCCACGGACCTGCGACTGGCATGGTGATCCTGGGAGCGGCCCTGCCCGCGACGGAATCTCTCTGCCGAGGGCCGATTTCAGTACTGCTACGCCGCAATCCGCTCCGGCGGGGGACTTACTACAGTTCACTACGGCCACTTGTTCATGGAATGGACCGCAATGGCAGTCTCTTGACGGGGAGGCCGTTATCAGGACTTGTGGCTGAGATAGTCGACCGCTCACTCCCAGTCGGCGGCTCGAAGATGGTGATCAAGGGCCCGACCGCGGAGCGGAAGATGTAACGGCCCGCCAGGCCTGGGAGGGAGTCGCGCTGAGGCGACACTTCCATTCGGCCGATGCGCTGGCCACGGAATTGCCAGGGTGACATGCGGTCCAGGGGGGATTGCGGAATCCCAATACTGGTAGGGCCGAAGTTCTGGCTCCTGGCCGGCGGTGGCTGCGGGATGATAGGGGATACGAACATTGGGAGTTCGGTTGGTCTTGCCCGGCGCCCTGCCGAGCACCAAAGGACCAGCACGGATCGGCTTGGCCAATGCTGAAATATACCCGCAATGCGCGACAAGGCGATCGTTTGGTTTCGCCGATCAAGGCTTAACGAGGCAGGCCCTTGGGCCTGGCGGCGCCCGGGGGGAGAACTTCATATCGAAGGGTGGCGAGTAGGGAGGCGAGGTTCATCGATGTTAGTGAAATGGCGACATCCGATAAGGGTGGCAGTGAGCGTACTGGCGAGTGTATTGGCGATCGGCTGTCAGGATCCGGAGCAAGCGTCCCAGGAGTGGTTGTTCTTTCCCTCGCCACCGGCCGAGCCGCGAGTGCAGTTCTTGACCTGGGCGAGTGGAGCCGAAGAGGTCGAACCCAAGCGGGGTTCGTTCGAGGACTTCATCCTGGGGGAGGAGCCGGAGGCCAAACGCCGAATCACCAAGCCCTATGGTATCGCAGTACACGACGGGGTGGCTTACGTGTGCGACACCAAGGGGCTGGCCCTGTGCCGGTTGGATTTCAAGAAGGGTGAATACTCGGTGTTGGGAACGCGCGGACCCGGGAGACTGAAGAAACCCATCAATGTGATCATCGATCCGCTGGGCTTCAAATTCGTGGTCGACCCGGAGCGTAAGCAGGTGGTCATCTTCGGCCCGGAGGATAAGTACGTCACCGCGTTCGACGTACCGCCGCCCTGCCATCCGGTGGACGTGGCCATTTACGAGAACGAGTTGTATGTGCTGGACAACGATCAAAGCTGTCAGATCGTGGTCCTGGATCGTTCCACCGGGGAGGTCCTGCGCAGCTTCGGCGGACCGGGAGGCGAGGAAGGCCTGTTCAAGATCCCCAACAGTCTGAGCATCGGGCCCGAGGGCAATCTCTACGTGAGCGACACCCACAACTGGCGGATCCAGAAGCTGACCCGCGAGGGTCAGGTGATTTGGATGACCGGCGGGCCGGGATACCGGTTGCGACAGTTCGGCAGACCTCGGGGCCTGCGCCTGGGTCCGGACGGCATCCTCTACATCGTCGACGGGGCCACCGAGATCGTGCAGATGTTCGATGACCAGGGAAGGATCCTCATGCGCTTCGGGGGACCGGGCGAAGCTCCGGGGGCCTTGGTGTTGCCTTCCCAGGTGGCGGTCGACACCACCTCCCTGCCGTACTTCAAAAAATACGTACACCCGGACTTCAACGCGGAGTACTTGCTGTTCGTGGTGAGTCAGTATGGTCCCCGGTTGGTGAACGTCTATGCCTTCGGCTCCTTCCCGGAGGGCTACCATCTGTCGGAGGCCGCGGTCAGCCGATTGCCGATGGTGCCCATGGAGAAGGGCATCGGCCCGGCCAGCAAACCTACGCCTCCGATCGAGGGGCCACTGCCCAATCCGCACCTCAAACCGCAAGGACAGGACCAGACCAATGGTGAAGGGTAGCGGTGTGGGGTCCCCACTGCGGACACTGGCGATCCTGGCTGCGGGGCCGGTGGTAGTGCTGTCTGGATTGTCTTGTTCGCCAGCGACCAGCCATCGGGTCTTGGAGTTTTTCTTCGATGGCGTGCCTCCGCCGGGGGCCGAGGAGACCGTGGGCTATGCCCCTTTGGGAAGGGCCAGGGCCCCGGCCGGCATGGAGCCGAGTGGCTTGGCCGAGGCGCCTACTCAGCGGATTTACCCCCATCCCCCGTACCGCGACGGCAGATGTGGACGCTGCCACCGACCGCTCGACGGGCAGTTGTTCAGGCGTCCCGAGGATGGCCTCTGTCAAGGCTGCCATACCGCAGTGCCCGGGGAGGTTCGCTATGTACACGGCCCGGTGGCGGTAAGCGCCTGCACATTCTGCCATCACCATCACGGCACCCCGCGCCCCAAGTTGCTGCTGGATGACGTCACCACTCTCTGTCTTAGCTGTCATCAGCGGCAAGACCTCACGGAGGGTCCGCAACACGAGACCATCGATGCTGGGCCATGCACCGATTGTCACCAGCCTCACGGAGGAGACGACAGATTCTTCTTGAGACCGAGTCAGCGCTGAGCAACGCCCTGGCAAGCGGCCGCCACAGAACCCGCCGCCGCCGGACCGGGGCCGATGCGCCGCCGCCCTCCGCCTGGTGGGCCCTGGCCCGTGTGCTGGGCGGGATGATGGTGGTCTGCTTGGCGGGTTGCGCCTCGTCGGGTTCCGGCCGACACGGGGTCCGCCCCGCGGCGCTCACCGACGTGGGGGGGTACATCGAGGCCGTGGCCCGGGCCCGGGAGAACGACATCGAGTCCAAGGTCGGGGGCAGTGACCGAGGCACCAAGGAGACCCGCTTCGAGGAGAACCTGCGCCTGGAGACCGAAGGCTACGTCTACCACCCGAACCTGCTGGAGTTCTCGGTAGGGGGGCTCTTCGGCCTATTGCAGAGAGAGTTCGAGGATAATTTTGGCGGCGTGGAGCGAACAAGCGGCGATGACGGCACAGTGGTCGAATTCGATCTGACCGGCGATTTCTTCAAGAAGAAGAAGTATCCCGGCACGATCTACGCCCACCGCTATCAGGCCTTGGAGCCGCGTCCCTTCCAGTCCAGCTTGGAGAACACCGCGGAGAACTTCGGTCTGAACTGGCAATACGTGAGTGAAAAGGCCCCCACCTCAGTGCAATTCAACCAGACCGAAGTCCTGCTCGATCCACTAGATGATGACGAAGAAGAATCGCGGCACGAAAACACCAACTTCCGGTTCCAGACTGGCTACCGTTTCTCACCGCACAACATCCTGTCCTTCATATACGAACACAAAACGGTCGAAGAGCAGCCGTTCGATTTCAATTACGATTCTGACGAGATTACCCTGGCCCACAATCTGAATTTCGGTGAAGGTCACCGTCACATCCTGGAGTCGGAGGTCAACGTCTTCGATCAACGCGGGACCTTCAACATCGAGCGGAGTCGGTGGCGCGAGGTCCTGCGGCTGAACCATACCGAGAGTCTCAGATCGATCTACCAGTTGGAGTTGACCCAGCGCACCCAAGGCAGCCTGGCGGGTGTCGAGCCGATTGAGGAAGAGTCGTATTTCGCCTCGGCCATGGTCGAGCACGAACTCTACGACAGCCTCATCACCCAAATCCTGGGTTTCGCCCAGACGCAGGATTTCGAAGGTGGGCCCCAGATAGGCCGTCTGGGTGCCCAGGCCAGTTTTGACTACCACAAGAAGAACCCCTGGGGCGTCTTGCGGGCCCAATACCGGGCTCGCTTCCAGAACGAAGAACGCCAAGGCGGGGATCGAACCATCGAGATAGTCGATGACCGCCGGACCTTCAACGACCCCGATCCGCTCATCATCACCGGAACACAGATCCAATCCGCTTCCCTTCGCATCACCGACATCGACCGGACTCAACTGTACCAGCTCGGCCGCGACTACAGGGTGGACAGCTTCGATGACCGGGTAGAGATCGGGCGGGTCCCCACCGGCCGGATCGCCGATCGCCAGGTCGTCTTACTGAGCTACCTGTTTATCCTCGGTGGAGCCTTCGATATCGACACGTGGTCCCAGAACTTGGGTATCCGTCAGGACTTCAAGTTCGGCCTGACCCCCTATTACCGCCTCCGCCATCAGGAGCAGACCGTCTCTCCCCCAACCGCCATCGGGGCCATCGAGGATGATATCTCCGCCCAGGTCTTCGGCCTGGAGTATCGGCGATATCCGGTGCGACTGATCGCCGAGTACGAGGACCACGAGTCGTCGATCAGTCCATTCCGAGCGGTCCGCCTCAGCGCGGGCCTGGATCACCGATTCAAGTCCGGGGCCACCGGTCGCGTCAGAGGACGATGGGTGGATATCTCCCGGCCCCCGCCCGACCGGCGGGACACCACGTTCTTCACCGTCGAGGGGCTCTACCGCCACCCGATCACCAGGAGCCTGACCGTCGAAGGCGAGGTGATCTACCGCAACGAGGAAGACACGCTCAGCGGCGACGACGAGGGCCTCGATTTGGACTTGTCGTTGGAGTGGCTCATTCGCCAGACGGAGCTTAGGATCACCTACGAGTACGGGACCTTTCAGGACGACTTCGCCAGGAGCGAGCATTCGGCGTTGTACGTTCAGTTGCGACGAAACTTCTAGGAGCGGTCCCCAATTGTTGGCGGAACTTCTCAGTGCGAAGGTAAGAATATTGAACCGGGCGGGTGCGATTGGTCCCGACGTCCGCCGCGACCGCCGGGTGCCACGGGCGGCCGCGTGCCACTGGCGGCCGGGTGCCACTGGCGGCTTGCCCGCCAGTGCTCGGACCTGCAGCATGATCTCGAACGGTGCGAGCCCATGAAGAGAGCTGGGATGTCTAAACTGAACCGAACAGCAAGAGCGTACCCCGTTCGGCGATGGGTCTTGTCGATGGTCGTCGTCCTGACCGCGGCAGGTTGCAGCCAATCGCTCGAGCCGATCTTCGAGCAGCCCCACTCCCCCATCACCTGGCCGCCGACCCCGGCAGCGGCCAGAATACGCTTCGTTGGGCAGTTGCGCTCTGCCGCCGATCTCAAACCGCCGTCCAAGCCGTTCCAGGCCCTGGGCGATTTTCTGGTCGGACGCCGGCCGGACTCGCCACTCTACGGCCCACGCTCCGTGGTCCGCTGCCCGGATGCCGGTCGCCTGTGGATCGCCGACCCCGGCGGACGCTGCCTGCACCTGTTCAACCTGGGCGATCGCTCTTACCTCAAGATCGAGACCGTCGGCGACGCCCACCTGTTGAGTCCCGTGGGACTGTGCCTCGGACCGGAGGACTCCATCTACGTCTGTGATTCCCAAAGCGTCTCGGTTCACCGGCTGTCGGCCTCGTCGGGGGTGCTATTGGCCACGCTACGGCTGCCCATGGAGGTGCAACGACCCGTGGCCGCCGCGTACGAGCCGGCCACCGGGGAGCTGTTCGTGCTGGACGTCTGCGCCCACGACATCAAGGTGCTCGGCCCGGACGGCACCCTCCGCAGGATCGTCGGGCGGCGCGGCGACGGGGCCGGCGAGTTCAACTATCCCAGCGATATCGCCGTCGGCGGCGGGATGATCTGGATCGCCGACACCGGCAACCGTCGGGCCCAAGGGCTGACCCAGGCCGGCGAGCACCTCATCACCATCGGCCAGGCCGGTGATGCGCCGGGCGACTTCGCCATGCCCAAGGGGATCGCTCTCGACAGTGAGGGCCACATCTACGTCGTGGATGGCCGCTTTGAGAACGTGCAGGTCTTCGACCGCAGAGGACGACTGCTGCTGTTCTTCGGGGAAGAGGGTAGTGATCCGGGAGAGTTCTGGCTGCCGTCGGGCATCTTCATAGATCCTGATGATCGGATCTGGGTCTGCGATTCCTACAACGGCCGCGTCCAGGTCTTCGACTATCTCACCCTGGCAACCAGCGAACATACCCCCGCCGGCCCGGCCAGGCCCGGCGCGATCGACCGGTCCCCACCCCCGACATCGACATCGCCGATCCGGGCGGCCATCTCGACCCGGCCGAGTGAGGTGGAGCCATGAAGTCTCGCGTCAATCTCCTGTTGCTCTGGGTGGTTTCCGGTGCCGCATCTCTCGACGGGCCCGCGGCCCTGGGTCAGGAACGGGTCTCCGATACGGTGCACAACCTGTCCGTCTCCGGACCGGGAGCCGTCCGCGCGGTTGCGGAAAGGCAGGTCTGCATCTTCTGTCACGCCTCCCACAATACTCGGGGCGTCCGCCCGTTGTGGAATCGTGAATTGCCGGTCTCCAGCTACAGAATCTACGAATCCTCCACCCTCGACGCCCAGCCCGGGCAGCCTACCGGGGCCAGCAAGCTGTGTCTGAGCTGTCATGACGGCACCATCGCCCTGGGCAGCGTCCTGTCCCGGGCGGACCGCATCCGCATCGGCGGCGGGGACTTCATGCCCTCGGGGCTGACCAATCTGGGGACCGACCTGTCCGACGACCACCCGGTCAGCTTCCACTACACCGCGGGCCTGGCGGCCTCGGATCGACAATTGGCCAGCCCCTCGGTATTAGGGGACGAGGTCATGGTGGATGCCTCCGGGCAGCTGCAGTGCACCTCCTGCCACGATCCGCACAGCAACCTCCACGGGGCCTTCCTGGTAAAGCCCAACGAGTTCGGGGCGTTGTGTACGACCTGTCATCAGATGGACGGCTGGGCGGCAGGATCACACCGGACTTCCAGTGCCGCCGTCCTGGCGGCGTCCACCGCCGACTGGCCCTACCGAACGGTGGCGGAGAACGCTTGCCGAAGCTGCCATCGCTCCCACACCGCCGGCGGCCGGGAGCGCCTGCTGATCTACGAGAATGATGAAGACAACTGCCTGTCCTGCCACGACGGCCAGGTCGCCGGGACCAACATCCTCGCCGAACTCGACAAGTTCAGCGCCCACGACCCGCGGGCCTATGAGGGTCTGCACGATCCTGCCGAGACTGACACCGGCGAGCGTCGCCACGTCGAATGCACGGACTGCCACAACCCCCACGCGGTCTCCGCCCAGCCACCGCACCTCGGCTATCTGCCCATCGGGGCCACCCTGGTCGGAGCGCGCGGCCTAAGCTCCGGCGGCGTGGTGCTCGAGCAGGCCCAGTATGAATACGAGGTCTGCTTCCGCTGTCATGCCGACTCCGCCTCCGGGCAACCGGCCCGGATCCCACGACAGGCCCAGACCGCGAACCTCCGGCTCAAGTTCAGCTCCACCAACCCCAGCTTCCACCCCGTGGTGGTCTCCTCGCCTAGTGCAGATTCCGATAGCCTGGTCCCCAGCATGCCCCGCGGTTCCCTGATCCGCTGCACGGACTGCCACAACAACGACGCCGGGCCCCGGGCCGGGGGCGGCGGGCCGGACGGACCCCACGGCTCGAATAACGACTTCTTGCTGGAGCGCAACTACAACGTCATGGACAACGCGGGTGAATCCGAATTCGATTACGCCCTGTGCTACAAGTGCCACCAGCGGACCAGCATCCTCTCGGATCAGAGCTTCCCTTTCCACCGGCGGCACATCGTCGACGAACGGACGCCCTGCTCGGCATGCCACGACCCCCACGGAATCAGCCTGACTCAGACCATGGGGTCCGACCACACCCACCTGATCAACTTCGACATCCAGATCGTGCAGCCGGCCCCCGGAACCCTGCAGCCGATCTTCCGCGACCTGGGCCGGTTCTCCGGAAGCTGCACCCTCTTCTGCCACGGCGCGGTCCACGACAACCTGACCTACGGCCCCGCGGACTTCATGCCATCCCCAACCATCGAACGCAGCGGCATCCTGAGGCGTCGCCGATGACGGCCTGAGGCTCGGCCCACCGTGGGCCAGGCCAGCGCCTCGCCCCAACCGCGGGGGCCCGCGGATGGACTCTCGTTCCGGCGGGGATGTGGGCACCGCGGCGATTCTATCGCTGGCCGGGCAAGTTTTTTTGACCGGGGCTCATTTCAGGATCGCGGGGTCCTCTTTGTTGCACCTTTTCAGTTTTTTGTAAGTGCAATTTGCCGCAATTTGGCGCAACACTTCAGCGGTGGCCGTCTTTCTTGGGGACTTAGCCGGTCCCTTTGCAATGTAGTATTCTTGCTCACCGTTCTCTCGGGGAGGTCTGCCACACCCGTTGCCGCCGGCGTCTTGTGGCACCGGCGTCCTGTGGCACCAGCGTCTCGCCGGTGTCTTCTGAGGCAGGTTGGGGTGCCACGGGCGGCTGGTCCACCAGTGCACGGGTGCCCCATCCCTTCCAGGGGTGGGGGACGGACGAGTCTGTAGGATGGGCCATGCGGCCCATCTGTTGATCCTCCTGGACAGCGCCAAGAGCCCCGCAGGGCAACGCCGTGAACTGAGATATCGTAGGAGGTCATAAAAAGCAGCGTCCCTG